>JASBTO010000248.1 GCA_030148365.1 Kangiellaceae bacterium | reverse complement strand
CGCCGGTGAAGTGGATTACCGTAGCCCGGATGTAGCGAAGCGGAATCCGGGTTGGTCTAAGGCTCCCTCGGATCCCATGCCAACAGATCCGGTTCACCCCCGGTACGTGGCCGGTCAAAGGTGACCCCGAGCGGATGAAATTGAATCCGGGGCTTAGCCAATCACGTCCAGTTGCCGTACCAGAAAACCGGCGCCGGCGGATTCGGCAATTTGCCGGCACCGGTCGATGTCCACGCCCGGCAGGCCGGTAATGGCGGTGACCCGGACCTGCCGGATGTAGTGGGGCGCGAGACGGATAAACTCCAGTAAGGCCCGGTAGGATCCGGGCAGGCGGGGCTGGCAGTGTTGCTCATAGGTCCGCGCGTTGTGCGCATTCAGGGAAATGGACATCGCGTCGATCACCGGCTGCAAATCGGGCAGGATATTGCGTTTGTGGACGAGATTGCCGAGACCGTCGGTGTTGAGGCGCGTCGGGCACCCGCGGGCTTTTACCCAGGCGGCAACTTCCCGGAGTTGGCGGAGTCGCAGGGTCGGTTCGCCGAATCCGCAAAAGACGACTTCCCGGTAACGGGACAGATCCGGCAGCGCGGCGATGACCTGCTCGCTGCCAGGGAGCCGGGTGAGGGTCAAATCATGGTCGTGGACCTCGCGTGAGCCCCGGGTCTTGGGGCAGAAACGACACTCGAGGGTGCAGCGATCGCCGATATTCAGGTACAGCCTGTCGCCGATGGCATAGGCCAATTGCGGATCAGGACAAGTCACGGACAAGCTCCCGCATGCGCACCAGCGTCGCTTCCGTGTCCTCTTGCGATACTTCCTGGTGATAGCGTTTCCGGAACCCCGACTTACTCAGTACGACGTGACGGTCGGCATTGATCCCGTGCCGGCGCAGACATTGCCGGGCGCAAGCCAGAGGACAACCGTCGATGACCAGGACGGGGCGCCCCGATCGGGCCTTTTTTACCAGCGACGGGACATCGCCGCCGATACCGGCGATACAGGACATTTCAGCCAGATTTTCACGGTTCAGAGCGACCGCGAGGGAATTGGCCAGTTGGGCAACGTTCGAGCAGCCGGAGCAGGAATAGACGAGGGGCAGTCCGGACACGGAAATCTCCGGTGAAGTGAGGTGACGGCCAATCTAGCGAAAACCGTGGCCCGGGCCCTTGATATCGGTCAAGGACAGGGAGAATTTTCCGGCGACTCCGGTGCGGCGATCAGGGCGGCGACAAAAAAATGGAATCCTTGTTCCAGATCAAGGCTTGATGCCCATATATTGATATAAGGTTCTTGTCAGGCACTAGATATAGAAGAGTCGACCGATATGACCAGCCAGGCAAATACCCCCTCCAGACCCCGCAAGGCGATTAAACGCGATTTGACTGAAGTCGCCTTCGAGCCACGCAAGATCCACGACGCCCTGCGCAAGGCCGGCTTGGCAACGGGGGAATTCGATGCCGCAGTTGCCGACAGGCTGACCCATCAGGTTGTTGATGTGCTCGCCTTCCGGTTTGGCACTCTGACCACACCGACAGTCGAGCAAATCCAGGACGTGGTCGAGCATTGTCTGGCGGTGAACCGTTATTTCGCCACCGCCAAAGCCTATATCCTGTATCGGGAGAAGCACAAGCAGATCCGGGAGAACCGCAAGACCCTGCTGGATGTCACCGAATCGATGGAAGAGTATCTCTCCCAGGCCGACTGGCGGGTCAAGGCCAACGCCAACCAGGGCTATTCCCTGGGCGGTCTGATCCTGAACGTCTCGGGCAAGGTGGTCGCCAACTATTGGCTGTCCCACATTTACAGCCCGGAAATCGGCCAGGCCCACCGTAATGCCGACCTGCACATCCATGATCTGGACATGCTCGCCGGCTATTGCGCCGGTTGGTCCTTGCGCACCCTGCTGCACGAGGGCCTCAACGGGGTGCCCGGCAAAGTCGAATCGGCGCCCCCGAAACACCTGTCAAGCGCCATCGGCCAGATGGTCAATTTCCTCGGTACGCTGCAAAACGAGTGGGCTGGCGCCCAGGCTTTCAGTTCTTTCGACACCTATCTTGCGCCCTATGTCCGCAACGACAATCTGCCCTACGAGGACGTCAAACAATGCATTCAGGAGTTTATCTATAACTTGAACGTGCCGTCCCGCTGGGGGACCCAGACGCCCTTTACCAACATCACCCTGGATTGGGTGTGTCCGGAAGATCTGCAAGAGCAGATCCCGATCATTGCCGGTCAGGAGATGCCGTTTTGTTACGGCGATCTGCAGGCGGAAATGGACATGATCAACAAGGCCTATATTGAGGTCATGATGGCCGGCGACGCACGGGGTCGGGTGTTTACCTTCCCGATCCCGACCTACAACATCACGCCGGAATTCGACTGGCAGTCCGCGAATGCCGACCTGCTGTTTGAAATGACGGCAAAATACGGCTTGCCCTATTTCCAGAACTTCATTAACTCCGAACTCTCGCCCAACATGATCCGTTCCATGTGCTGCCGGCTGCAACTGGATTTGCGAGAGCTTCTCAAGCGGGGTAACGGACTTTTCGGCTCCGCCGAGCAAACGGGTTCCCTGGGGGTGGTAACGGTCAACTGTGCCCGTCTTGGTTACTTGTACAAGGGTGACAAGCGGGCACTGTTTGACCGGCTCGACGAGCTGATGGAGATGGCGAAAGACAGTCTGGAGCTGAAACGCAAGGTCATTCAGAACTATATCGACGGGGGCCTGTTTCCCTATACAAAACGCTATCTCGGCACCCTGCGCAATCACTTTTCCACCATCGGGGTCAACGGAGTCAACGAGATGATCCGCAACTTTTCCGGCGACCAATATGATCTTGCTTCGGCGCCAGGCCGGCAACTGGCCGTGGAGTTACTGGATCATGTTCGCGCCAGCATGGTGCGTTACCAGGAAGAGACCGGGCATCTGTATAACCTTGAAGCGACGCCTGCCGAAGGCACCACCTACCGGTTCGCCAAGGAGGATCGCAAGCGCTATCCGGATATTCTGCAGGCCGGCTATGATGACGCCCCTTACTACACCAACTCCTCCCAATTGCCCGTCGGCTACACTGACGACCCCTTCGCCGCGCTGGAAATGCAGGATGAACTCCAGTGCAAATACACCGGCGGTACCGTTCTGCATCTTTACATGGGTGAGCGGATTTCCAGCGCCGAGGCCTGCAAGAAAATGGTCCGGACCAGCCTGACCCGCTTCCGGTTGCCCTATATCACGATTACGCCGACCTTCTCCATTTGCCCGAAGCACGGCTATCTGGCCGGCGAGCACGAGTATTGCCCGAAATGCGACAGCGAAATGGTCGCCGGTCGCGAAGCCGCCTGCAGTCACTGATTCAAATCTACAGCCACAAGAAAGGAGAAAATCATGTCTAACCAACTCAATAACAGCCAGCGCCAGAAATGCGAAGTCTGGACCCGGGTCATGGGCTATCATCGCCCCGTTTCGGCCTTTAACAAGGGCAAGCAATCCGAGCACAGGGAGCGACTGCACTTCCGGGAAAAAGCGGCCTGACATGCAGTCCGTAATCCCCGAGCAACTCCGGGTCGGGGGCGTGACGCCCCTGACCACCATCGACTTTCCCGACCACCTCTCCTGTGTGGTTTTTTGCCAGGGCTGTTCATGGCGTTGCCGCTATTGTCACAACCCCTCATTGTTGCCGACCAGAACCGACTCCCTGTTTGACTGGGGAGAACTGCTGGCCTTTCTGGAGAAACGCATCGGGTTGCTCGAGGCTGTGGTCTTCAGTGGCGGCGAGCCCCTGCTGCAAGCCGCTCTCCTTCCCGCCATGAAGCAGGTAAAAGCCCTGGGTTTCAAGGTCGGTCTGCACTCCGGCGGCTCGGTGCCCGCCAGGTTTGCCGACACGCTCGCGGTAGCGGACTGGGTCGGTTTCGATGTCAAGGATCTGCCCATGGAAGCCGATCGGATTATTCAGGTCAATGGTGCCGGCCAGAAGAACTGGCAAAGCCTGCGGCAGTTGCTGGACAGTGGCGTGGATTACGAGTGTCGCACGACCGTACACTGGCAGCTGATGTCGGAGCAGCGACTCATCAGGCTGACGGAAAAGCTGGCTGAAGAAGGCGTGGAAAACTATGCCGTGCAATTGAGTCGGACCAGCAATATGCTGGATCCTGACCTTGGACATTCCTGGATACCGGCCGCGCGCTGGCAGGAACTGCAGCAACAGTTGCGGCGTATCATGCCCGGCATCCGGTTTGTCGAAGAATGACAGAGCCGGACGGGTCCCCGGACAAGAGTCCCCCGGTGTCCGGCAGCTGTGTCAGAAGTGGCAACGCTGCATGTCCTCGAGTTTGCTTCTGTCAAATACCTTGACCCTGTTTTTACTGAAGCAGAGGATGGCTTCCTGCTCCATTTTTGTGAGGATCCTCGACAGGGTTTCCGGACGCATGGCGAGCTTTTCGGCGATATTTTTTTTGCTGATCGACAATGCGAAGCTGTCGGGGTTAATCCGGGATTCGGGCATAAGTTCACAGAAAAATCTCGCCACTCTCTGAGGAGCATCAAGCACCGTGAGCATTTCGATTTCCGCAACATGCTCCCGTAGTTTCAGGCACAGGCTGCCCAGCATATTCAGGCAGAGGTTGCTGTTGTCTGACAGCAGCCGATAATACCAGGGGCTGGGTATGCACAGAATGCTGCTGCGGGTCGTGGCAGTAGCATTGACCGGATAAGCGGACTTCCTGAGAAACATCAGGGCTTCAGCGAAGGTATCACCACGTTTGACAAACTTTATGATCTTCTCCTTGCCCTCAATCGAGGCCAGGTGAAGCTTTACCTGGCCGTCCAGGACCAGGAAGAAATCACTCGCCGGCTGCCCCTGGCTGATAATTCCCTGGCCGGACTGGTAGTTCCTGCTTTTGCTGGCCGATAGCAGGCTGTCGAGCTGGGCCTCGGTCAGGGCGCTGAACAGGTAGTGATTCCTGAGAAGATCTTTTGTGCAGTTCATAGGCATACCGGGCATGGGGGTCTCTGTGGGTTATCAGTATTTTCCGGCATCGCTGGTCATGCCGGGATTTCAGGCTGAGCCTTGTTGGCACGATATCCCAAGTTGCGGCGCAGGGTATTGATGGGCATCAAAAAACTGCCTTGGGTGCGGAGATTGGCAGGTCCACCGGCTTACACTGGCTGAGTCTATTCGTTACAATGTGCGCTGAAATTATGCGGGACCTTGCCGGTCTTGCTCAGTCATCAGGATCTTTCTTGACCAAGCCATCTTTGATTAGTTGCCAGCATTGCGCCATCAGCCAGCTTTGTCTGCCGATGATGTTGCCGGACGCCGAAATCCAGCATCTGGACAATATCGTCAACCGGGGCAAACCCATGGACAAGGGCGACATGCTTTTTTCCGCCGGTCAGTCCATGATTTCCATATTTGCCATCCGCACCGGGTGCATCAAAACCTACACGGTCTCTCCGGAAGGCGACGAGCAGATTACCGGCTTCCATCTACCCGGCGAAATTGTCGGCCTTGACGCTATCAACAGTGAACGTCACCCCAGTTTCGCCAAGGCCATGACCACCTCGATGATTTGCGAAATTCCGTATCAGAAACTGGATGACCTGACCGCTGTCATGCCCGGCCTGCGCCGACAAATGGTCAAAATCATGAGTCAGGAAATTATGGAGGAGCAGAAGTTGTTGTTACTCCTGAACCGGAAAAATGCCAACGAACGGCTGGCGGCATTTCTGCTGAACCTGTCAGCTCGCTATGGAAAGCAGGGGTTTTCTTCCAGTCGGTTCAATCTGGTCATGACCCGCAACGAGATTGGCAACTATCTCGGCCTGGCGCTGGAAACCGTCAGCCGGCTGATGAGCCGGTTTCATGAGGACGGGCTGATCCGTGTCCAAAATCGCGAAATTGACATACTGGATTTTGACGCCCTGTATGAGTTGGCCGGGATCCCCTGTCACAAAGACTGACTCCTTTGTAGCGGGCAGGGTTGGTCTCAGGGCGGGGTATTGGAAAGGTAAGATCAGCGCTGATTGCAGGCGCGGTCATCCCGCCGGATCGCGGGTGTCCGCTGACCAATGACCGTCCGGCGGAGAGTCAGTCCGTCAAGGGAAGAGGCGTCAAAACCATGGAAATTCAGAGCCTGGGAGCAACGGAAGAAGTCACCGGCTCCTGTCACCTGGTGACTGTCGGCGACTATCGTATTTTGCTCGATTGCGGAATGTTCCAGGGCAATCACGGCAGCGAAATGCGCAATCGCGAGCCTTTCCCCTTTGAAGCGTCTGGAATTGACGCCGTCGTCTTGAGCCATGCCCATATCGATCACTCCGGCCGTTTACCGATGCTCGCGAATGCCGGCTTTTCAGGTCCTGTTTATACCCATCGCGCCACCCGCGATCTCTGCGACATACTGCTCAGGGATTCGGCCTATCTGAACGAGAAATCCGTCGAATGGGAAAACCGCAGACGACAGCGCAAGCACATGCCGCTGATTGAAGCGCTCTACACGCAAGAAGATGCCGCGCGGGTGATGAAGCAGTTTCGGGGCCTCGCCTATGACGAACCCAGACAGATACTTCCGGGCATCGGACTGTGTTTGCGAGATGCCGGTCATATTCTGGGGTCCGCTATCGTCGAATTGACTCTGACCGAAGGGGAGGTAAGACGCAAGCTGGTTTTCTCCGGTGATTTGGGCCAGTCCGGCATGCCGATCCTGCGGGATCCTTCTCTTGTTGAGGAGGCGGATTTGGTGCTGATGGAAAGCACTTACGGTGACAGACTCCATCGTGAGCCCCGGCAAACTCATGAAGAGATCAGGGACATAGTCGCGCAGGCCGGCCATGCCAGAGGCAACATCCTGATCCCGGCCTTCGCCGTTGGCCGGACCCAGGCGCTTCTCTACTGGATGGCTACCCACTATGAGGAAGCGGGTCTCGCGGCATGGCAGGTTTTTCTGGACAGCCCTCTCGCGATCAGGGCCACCAATGTCTATTACCGTCACAGTGACCTGTATGATCGGGAGGCCGCCCGGCTGTGGGGGCGTAATGGCAAGCGAAAGCTCCTGCCGAATCTCAGCTACTCGCGAACCACCGCCCAGTCGATCGCCATCAACCGCATTCGGTCCGGCGCCATTATTGTGGCTGGCAGCGGCATGTGTAATGGGGGCCGGATCAAATATCATCTGAAAAATAATTTGTGGCGCAAGGAAGCCCATATCATCATCCTCGGCTACCAGGCCAGAGGTACTCCGGGCCGGGCACTGGTGGATGGCGCCAAAAGCATCCGGATATTCGGTGAGAGCATCAGAGTCGGGGCGACAATACATACGGTCGGTGGGCTTTCCGCGCACGCCGACCAGGGGGAACTGGTCAGCTGGTACAGGGGCTTTCGCAATCGGCCACCTGTGGCGCTGGTCCACGGAGAGAGTGAAGCCTTGCAGGCGCTTGCTGAGAGGTTGTCTACGGAATCTGGCGCGGAAGTCACTATCATGAAGAAGAACCAGAACATCCGTCTCGACAAGTTGCCTTCGAAGCGGACAAAACCCCATGCACAGTAACGAATCAACATTGCCGATCGCACAGCGTGTTCATATCAATACCCGGCAGGAGCCGATTCTGTTTCTTCGTGAAGATTCGGTAGTGGCCCGGTCCGAAGGTTTCAATGCCATGTCCCGGGTTAAAGTGGCGGTCGAGGACCGCGCCATCATTGCCACACTGGTCATCGTGGGCCCCGAACTGCTGCCCGAAGGGCATGCCGGTCTCTCGGAAATCGCCTGGCATCTGCTCGCGCTCACGGAAGGGCAGCGCATCAGACTGTCCCATCCAGCGCCGGTGGCCTCTCTGTCCTTTATGCGCCACAAGGTCTACGGTCATGAACTGAATCGCGAGCAGATCACCGCCGTGATCAGCGATATCGTGGCAGGCCGCTATATGGACGTCCAGATTGCGGCCTTTATCACCGCCTGCGCCGATAACCGTCTTTCCCGGCAGGAGATGGTCAATCTGACCCGGGCGATGGTGGAGTCCGGTGAGCGACTCGCCTGGAGCGGCCCGCGAATTGTCGACAAGCATTGCGTGGGTGGCTTGCCCGGAAACCGCACCACCCCCGTGGTGGTAGCCATCGCTGCTGCTGCGGGCTTGATCATGCCGAAAACGTCCTCGCGGGCCATTACTTCGCCGGCGGGGACGGCGGATGTGATGGAGACCCTGGCGCCCGTGGAACTTGAAATCGCCGATTTGCGGCGGGTGGTGGCGCGGGAAGGCGGCTGTGTTGCCTGGGGTGGGGCGGCCAACCTGAGCCCGGCGGATGACATCTTGATCCGGGTTGAAAAGGCGCTCGGGATCGACAGCGAGGGACAACTGGTGGCTTCGATCCTGTCAAAGAAAATTGCGGCGGGATCGACCGATGTCCTGATTGATATTCCGGTTGGTCCCACCGCCAAGATCCGTTCGGAGCAGGCAGCCGCATTACTGGCGCAAGAACTTGCCGGGGTGGGGGCGGCGCTTGGCATCAAGGTCCAGGTCGAGATCACCGATGGACGTCAGCCGGTCGGTCGGGGCATTGGTCCCGCGCTGGAGGCCCGGGACGTTCTGGCAGTGCTCCGGAACCAACCGGACGCGCCGGAGGATCTGCGCGAGCGCTGTTTGCGGCTGGCCGGTCGGCTTCTGGAGCTTGCCAACGCCAGCGAGCCCGGAAAGGGCTACGGAGACGCCCGGGAAATTCTGGATTCCGGCGCCGCCCGAGATAAATTTTACGCTATTTGCAAAGCCCAGGGCGGCATGCGCGAACCGCCGGTGGCGCCCTGTCGCTTCCATGTTCTTGCCGACAGGGACGGCACCGTGAGCAGCATCGACAATCGGCTGGTGGCCAATGTCGCCAAACTCGCCGGCGCACCCGTCGAAAAATCTGCCGGTCTGGAGTTTCTGGTCAGGCTGGGACAATCCGTGAAGCGCGGGGAGCCGCTGATGATTATCCATGCGGCAAGTCCGGGTGAGTTGGAATATGCGGTCAGTTTTCAGCGGGAGCATCCGGAAATGATCCGGTTCGGAGACGCCTCCGGGAGTTTACCGGATCCTGAAATGACTGATCCGGATCAAGAACTGGCGCCGACAGAGCCCTATACTCGATAGAAAGGAGACATGGTGGAGACCGATGATGACGGGATACCGGCATATACTGTGCGCACTGGATCTGACCAGTGAGTCCTCGCAGGTTCTGGAGCGGCTCAAAGAGCTCGCGACCGCCGATTGCAAAGTCAGTCTGTTGCACGTGGTAGAGCCCCTTGAATCCGCCTATTTTGGCGGCGCACCTTTTGCGCCGGTACTGACTTCCGCAACGGAAATGGAAGAGGAAATTCTGGGCCTCAAAAAGCAGCGAATGCAGGAGGTCGGAAAGACGGTGGGGGTGCCTGGATCCCGCCAGTTTATCCGGATTGGCAGCCACGGGGCGGAGATCCGGCACTTCGCCAAAGACAATAACGTGGACCTTATTCTGATAGGTACCCATGGCCAGCACGGTCTCCGTTTGGTGCTTGGCTCGACCGCCAGCAGCGTCCTCCATGGCGCGCCCTGTGATGTGCTCGCGGTCAGAATCCGCAAGCCCGCTTCCGCCGAGACGCAATGAAACTGGCCATTTACAACGCGCAGGGCTATGACAAGGAATATTTCGACCGTGAAAATCTGCGGGTCGGGCATGAGTTGTGTTACCTGGACTTCCACCTCGATGCCGATACTCTAAAACTGGCTGAGTCCTGTGAGGCCATCTGCGTATTCGTCAATGACCAGGTAGATGCTGACTTGCTGGCCGCCATGTCCCGACTCGGGATCCGTTTTCTGTTATTGCGATCAGCCGGCTTCAATCATGTCGACATCAAGGCGGCCGAAGCGCAACAGATCCCGGTCGCCAATGTCCCCGAGTACTCTCCCAATGCCGTTGCCGAACATGCCACGGCCTTGATCCTGAGCCTGATCCGGAAGCTGGCCCGGGCCCATGCCCGGGTCCGGGAGGGTAACTTCTCCCTCGAGGGGCTGATGGGCTACGACCTGCACGGCAAAACCGTCGGCATTGTCGGCACCGGACGGATCGGCAGTGTCATGGCCAGAATCATGACCGGGTTCGGGTGCCGGGTACTCGGCCACGATCCTGCACCTTCAGACCCATGCCGCGAGCTCGGTGTTGATTACGTGGACCTGCCTTCGCTGTTCCGCGCAGCGGATATCATTTCCCTGCATTGCCCCCTGACCCCGGATTCGCTGCACATGATAGACGCCAAGGCGGTGGCGTTGATGAAGCCCGGGGTCTGCGTCATCAATACCGGACGGGGAGCCCTGATCGACACCCGGGCAATTATCGACGGGATCAAGTCGGGCAAGATAGGTTACCTGGGGCTTGACGTCTACGAAGAGGAAGAAGGCATGTTTTTTGAGGATTGCTCGGATCGGATTATCCAGGATGATGTCTTCGCCCGACTGCTGACCTTCCCGAATGTCGAGATCACCGGCCACCAGGCATTTTTTACCCGCGAGGCGATGGTCAATATCGCCAGAATTACTCTTGAGAACGCTTCAGCCCTGGAGGCGAGCGGAACCTGCCAGAATCTGGTCCTGCCCAAGCCCGTTGTCTGATCTCCCTGCATCCCGGTGTCGCTCCGCGCCGGCCCTTGGCTCCGCCCGCACCGGCTAGATCGGATTTGGTTGCAGATAGTCCACACGCCGGGCCCCTGATCGGGCCGATCCTTGATCCAGGTCAACAGAGCCAGCGCGCAGCAAAGGTAGAGTGCGCGCAATCAACTGAACGTTAATCTGGAGTGCGTGATGAATCACCTGGTAAAAATTGCTGTCGGCGCCACTTTCGCCACGACGCTGTCAATCAGTTCGACGGCCCTGGAGGCCCACCAGCAGGGCGACCTTATCTTTCGCGCTGGCATCGCCCGGGTGATGCCGAATGACGACAGCGACGGCGTGATCGGCAGCAATGGCCTGGGGCTGGTGGCCGGTGAGGATGGCGTTTCAGTCGATGGCGCCACCGGCGTGGGATTTTCCGGCACCTGGATGATGACCGAGCGCTGGGGTCTTGACCTGCTGGCGGCTCTGCCTTTTACCCATGACATCAGGGGCAATGGCGCCATCGAGGGTCTGGATATCGGCGAGACGAAACATCTGCCGCCGACCCTTTCCCTGCAGTATTACCCGGATTTCGGCTCTGGCCGGTTCCAGCCCTACGTGGGTTTGGGGATTAATTACACCCTGTTTTTCGAAGAGGACACGGACAGTGAGCTGACCGGTGCCCTGAACAGCATATTGGGCGGGGTGACCAGCACCGAACTGGAACTGGAAGACTCGGTCGGTCTGGCCGCGCAGCTTGGCGCCGACTGGCAATTGACGGAGAAGTTGTCATTCAACGCCTCGGTCTGGTATATGGACATCGACACTGAAGCCAGCGTCAAGGTCAACGGCGCCACGGCGGTGAAAGTCGACGTGGAGATCGACCCCTGGGTCGCCATGCTGGGCGTGGCTTACCGCTTCCGGTGAGCGTTATGTCCGGCACTGATCGGCCTGGCATGGCGGATTACCGGATAGTTGCAAATTCTGGTCGCAGGCTTAAGATGAACCAGATTGGATGCGCGTGAGAGGCCACTGATGAAGAACCGCTTTAATCTGCTCTACAATCCCGAGGCGACCTGGCAGGAAATTGCTGACAAGGAAGCATCAGTTACTCAAATCTACGTAAACATGGTGCTGGTGATGGCGGCCATTCCGCCGATCTCGGCATTCATAGGCGCCGTCTACAGTGGCTGGCGTATTGGTGCCGGGGAAGTGGTCAAGCTGAGTTTTCATAGTGGACTGCAACTGTCAGTTGGCGCCTACATAGCCATACTGATCGGGTTGTATGTATTGGCCCGTTTTATCAAGTGGATGGCCGGTACCTACGGTGCAAACCCGTCCCTGGACAAGTGTTTCGCCCTCGGTGCCTATTCCTGCATGCCCCTGTTCCTGGCCAGCATCGTCAGCGTCTACCCGCTCCTGTGGCTGGACCTCCTGATCACTCTTGTGGCAATGGCTTTTGGTATCCGCCTGCTTTATACGGGTACCGCCGTGCTGATGGGGATCAGCAAAGAGCGGGGCTTCATGTTTGC
>JASBTO010000233.1 GCA_030148365.1 Kangiellaceae bacterium | reverse complement strand
CGCCGCCGCCGAAGCCCTCGAAGAGCTGACCGGCCATGCGGAAAAAATCCTGCAGCTGCTGGAATTGCCTTACCGGGTGATGATGCTTTGCAGTGGCGATACCGGCTTTGCCGCGACCAAGACCTATGATCTGGAAGTCTGGCTACCGGGCCAGGATGCCTACCGGGAAATTTCCTCCTGCAGTAACACCGGCAGCTTTCAGGCCCGACGGATGCAGGCCCGATACCGGGACCCGGAGACCGGCAAGCCGGAACTGGTCAGCACACTCAATGGCTCCGGACTTGCGGTTGGCAGGACCCTGATCGCCATCATGGAAAACTATCAGACCGAGTCAGGCCGCATTCGGGTACCACAAGTCCTCAAACCCTATCTGGGCGGACAGGAAGAGCTCTGACTCCATAGCCGACGCACAAAAAAACCGGCAGTCGCCGGTTTTTTTTGTGCGTACAGGTCCCAGTCTACAGTTCGTCATCTTCGTCGGAATCGCCGCCCTGACTGTCGTCAGACGTTACCCGCGCAGAGTTGGCGGCCGGGCCTTTCAGATCCTCTTCTGAAGCTGTGTCAGAGCGGCCTTCCTGCTGTGCCTTGTTGAGGGCCGCTCGTTGTTCCTTGAGTTGCTTGATAGTCTTGTCCAGTCCCTGTCGGTTGATAAGTTCGCGGTACTGGTTCTGGTAACTCTTCGCCATCGAAATGCCTTCGATGATGACATCGGTAATCTTCCAGCTTTCCTCCCCGTCCTGGCGCAGCCGGTAGTCAATTTTCACCGGCGGACCATTGTCTTGCAGCATCTCGCTACGCACTTTGGCGGTTTTGCCGGAGCGGCTGTACTGGGTGTTGTTGTACTTGAAGGTCTGGCCGCTATAAAGGCTGAGACCCTTGGCATAGGTGTCGATGGCGAGATTGGTGAACTCGTTGACAAAGGCGTCCCGCTGCTCTTCCGAGGCGTTGCGCCAGTAGTGGCCAAGGACCTTGCGACCCATGGTCCGGCCATCGAATCCGGGCAGCAGATGTTTGCGGATGAGGGATTTGGCGAGCCCGATATCGTTTTCCAGTTTGTCCTTGTGCGCTTCAATGTCGGAGATCATGGCCTCGGTGGTCGCTTCGAGCTGCACCTTGGGATCATGCTCGGCCGTCACCGCGAACACCGGGAACGCCAGGCACATTCCCAGTGAAAATCTGGCAAGCATAGATTTGAAATTCATACAGTTAATAGTCCTTGTTAAAGTAATTCGTTATTAGTCGCGCTGACCATTTCCGCGCGGGTCTGCGAAGCTCCGGGCGTGGATTTGGTCGCTATCTGCAGTAGACCACGGTTTTTCCAAAACATTACACCGGGTTTCAGATACAGCGGGCCGGCTTCGGCAGCCCGGCAATCTTGGTGGCCTGTTTGGCAGGTCCCCGGGGGAACAGTTGATGCAGATAAAGGCTGTTGCCTTTTTCCGGCGACCATTCCCGGGCGAGGTATTTTACCAGAGGACGGATCGCGGGGCTGGTATTAAATTCCTCGTAAAACCTCCTGACAAAATTCACCACGGCCCAGTGATCGGGGGTCAGCTCGATGGCTTCACGAGCAGCGATCAGATTGGCCAGCTCCTCTGACCACTGGTCCGGATCTGTCAGGTAGCCCTCTTGATCGGTGGTTATCTCAGCTGGCCAGTTTTCCATGCCCGTTTCCCTACAACCAGGTTCGCACTTTATCAAATTCCAGAGTCAGTGCCACGAACTCCGGATAATCAACTTGAGAAAACTCCGGCAGCCAGTAGCCGGAAAGTCCCCGTGCCGCCAGATCCGGTGACAGGCACCAGAGCGCGTCGGTGGCGAGCAGACATTTATTCATGAAGTCGGGGCGCGTGGCAATGATAACGGCGTCTTCGATGAGCAGCAGCCCGTCGCCGGGCTCCAGATAATACAGGCACTGGTCGAAGCCGGCATGTTCCGGCAGCCGGGAAAGGATGTGCAAGCAGCGGCCCGTATCACTCACAGGATAACCACCTGAGTGGATTTAAAGCGCTCCCGGATGCTGGCGGCCGGCTCCACCAGCACAGGCGCTGACAAATCAGACTCGGCCAGTTTTCGGACGGCCAGGCTTTCAGCTTCTACAACCAGCTCCTTGATGTCGTACAAATCCAGCCCCGCGTAAATCTTGCTGTGATCCCAGGCGCCGATGGCTTCCGGTTGCTGATCCGCGAGCAGCTGGTACACGCCGTCGCCGAGGAAGACCAGGGTCACTGCCTGGCCGAATGCGGCGGCCATCAGGCCGATATCCAGTTGCTCCCGGGCGGCTATTCCGGTCCGGGATTTGTTGAAAACGAGGCAGAGGGGCTGGCTGACCATGATCTACCCGAAGACCATCAGTCGATCGGCGCCGGCTATCTGCTCGGTCAGCTGGCCGAGGCCGCTGACAGTAAAGCCGCGGCGCAAATTGTCGGCATCCAGTTTGTAGCGGAGGGCTTCGTCGCTGTCGAGGATACCGCGACGTAACGCGGAGGCCACGCAGACCAGCAATTCCAGCGCATGGGTGTCGGCCAGTTGCTGCCACTGCGCACCGGGATCGGGCTCGCGACCCGGTGGAACAGTGAGCCGGTTGCCGACGTAGACGCCATCCTGGTAGAAAAAAATCTGCTCAATAGAGTGTCCGGCCGCGAGCGCCGCTGAACAGAAGTTAAGCGCGGACTGCTGACCGTGAGCGGAAAATGGCGCTGCTGTCACAAGGACGGCAAAAGTGGACATGGGATCAGGACCACGTTGATATCAGCCGGCTATTCTAGCATCGCCCCGAAAGTTTATGAAACAGGCTTGCCGCCGGGCAGCGAGTTGACGTCCCGGAGCCGGGAGAATCAGCCCGGCGTGGCGTCAACAACGAGAGGTTTCCGGTGAGAAACGAACAACTCTCGTGTTGACCTGCGGATAACGGGCACGAAAAAGGCGGCCGTAGCCGCCTGTTTCATTCTGCCCGGGGTTACAGGCCCAGCACGTCGCGACCTTGTCTGAAGGTGACGTCGACCGGGATACTGGCTTTTGAAAGGCGCTCGAGATCCGCTTGCAACTGCTCGCTGGTTACCCCTTTTTCCGCCAGCAATTGCTGCGCGCCGGCATAGTCGCCATCACCCTGCAAGGTCAGGATACGGTTGCTCAGCGCATTCATGGCTTCTTGCATGCGCTCGAAATCGACCCGGTACCTGCCGGTCGCGTCGTCGCGGTTGAACGCGCCCATGTCTTCAAAGAAGTTGAACCGCACCATGTTGGCCCGGCCGTGGGCGCTGGTGGCGCCGAACCTGACCGAGCGGAAAATTCCGGCGAGGAAAGTGACATAGTTGTCCATCAGTTCGCCTTCGGTGATCTGATCCTGTTCGAACAGCCGGGTGATCATGTAGAGCCCGAGAATGTCCGCCTTGCCTTCTTCAAGGGCCGAGGAGGTTTCCTTGAGGGCTTCGCGGACCGTGCCGCGGCCATTGATGGTGTTTTTGACGCCAAGGCCGTGGGCGACCTCATGGAACATGGTGTTGGCGAAAAATGCATCAAAGGTAATGTGCTGCTGTTGATCTTCGGCGATCAGCAGATCGGCGATGGGAACCAGAATTTTATCGAACTTGGCCCGCATGGCATTCTTGAGTTGCAGTCGGCGGGTGCCCTTGGCCAACTGGACTTCTTCATCATTGGGCAGATTGATGGCGATAGTCTTGGAGCCGGCGTTGCTGTCGCCGGCGTAGAACACAACATCATAGGCGTTCAGATCAGAGTCGGTACCCGGCATTTCGGTTTTGTAGCGGTCGGCGACCGGCAGGCCTTTTTGCAATTCCGGCAGGAAGGCGGCAAATCGGGCCAGCCTGTCGCTCCACGCCTGGTCCTTGATCAGGACGTAGGTGGAAAAGGCTGCCTTGTAGCCGAACAGCTGGTCTTCATAGGTTTCAATCGGGCCGATGACCACTTCCACCGGATTGGTTTTCATGTCCATCCAGGCAAAATCCGAAGGCTGGTAGTCGTCGGTCACCAGCGCCTCGGCGCGCAGTCGCAGGTAATTTTCGAATTCAGGATTCTCGGCCAGATCAGCAGCCTGTCGCAGCAACTCGGAGGCCTTCTGCAACTGGGGTGCAAACGCATCGTGGTAGGGGACGCTGATCAGGTTACCGTCCGGGTCCCGGCGCAACAGCGTATAGAGACCGCGCTTGTCTTCGGCATCGGCCGCTTCGAACTCGGCTTTGGTCATGTCGGCGGGATAGAAGCGGGCGCCCGCCGGTTTCGGGCCGACGTTTTCGATAAATGGCTGATTGGCGTTCAGGCGATCCCAGGGGCCGTAATTGATTTCGGCGAAGCGCCGGGCTTTCGGATCGTCGATGGACGCCAGTAAGGGTTGCTGGTCACCGTAGGCCTGTTGCCAGAAAAGTTCATCCATGAGCCGCCCCGCGTCGATGAGCAGACCAATCATCTGCTTCTGATCGGCACTCAGATGGGACAGATCGCTGGTCAGGGTAAAGGGTGCGTAGATGTCAAAGCGAGCCGGGTCAACGGCGGGCTTGACCGTGACCTCGGTGATCGGCGCCTGGGCACTTTCTGGCTTGGTGGTGGATTGGCAGCCGAGCATCAGAGCCGGCAAGAAGACGAGCAGGAATTTCGCGGAATCAGGCAACATGGGGATCTCTCTCTTGGCTAAGGCCGTTACTATAGCAATCGCCGACGGCCTCTATCCAGTCCCAGGCGCATTGCTTCAAATATCGTTACGCAGTCCGAGTTCCGCGGGGTACGGCTGCCAGTAAATCTGGTCGCTGATGTAGCTGTCAGGATAGCGGCGAAAATAATCCGACAGCAAGGTAACGGGGACGATCAGGGGCACCTTGCCGAGCCGGTAGTTTTCGATGCTGGCGAGCAGGCTGGACTTGTCTTCGCTGGCCAGTGTTTTCTTGAGGTAGCCGAGCAGATGCTGCAGGACGTTGGTGTGTTTCTTGCGGGTGGCTTTCCAGCGTAGTGCTGACATGAGTTCCGCCAGGTAGTCCTCTGCGACTTTGTCGCTGACCACTTTCTGTCCCTGCGTGCCTTCTTCCCGGATCGGTTTTGCATTCGCGACTATCTGGCCGAGGCGGCGATAGGCGGCATGATTGTGGGACATGACCAGTAGCTTGTGGCGGCGGTGAAACTCTTCGAGATCCCGATAGCTTAGCCGGCCTTGCTGTTCGGAGTTGGTGAGGGACTGCCAGCGTGCGTAGGTAAATACCCGGCACAGAAAGTTTTCCCGGAGTGCCGCGTCGTTGAGGCGTCCCTCTTCCTCGAAAGGCACATTGCCGAGGGCATCCATGATCCGGCCGGCATAGAGTCCGGCGCCGCTGCCGGCAATGTTGCCGGTGTCGGCAGAATAGATTTTGACCCGCTCCATACCGCAACTGGGAGAGCCTTTTTTCAGGATATAGCCACAGATCCCGTCGAGCTCATCAAGTTTTTCGTCCGCATAGCGCTCCAGTTTGCGGGTCACGTCAAGCTCGGGGTCGCGAACGCCTCGCACCCTGATTTCCTTGCCGTCGTCGACAATCCGGATCGGGGGCCGGGGAATACCCATGCCGATGGCCACTTCCGGACAAATTGGCAAAAACCGGAAATACCCGGCCAGAACATCGGTAATATAGCGGCTGCGCTTGTGCTCGCCATTGAAACGAACCGGCTCTCCAATCAGACAACTGCTGATCGCAACCGGAATGTTTTTCGGTACCACTTCAAGCATAATATCGGTCTCGCAAGCTGTGATATTTTCCAGTCTAACAGGCTGACTGCCCGCACGTCTCAACCAGGAGAAGCCATGCTCGATGCGCTGAAAAACATGCTCAACCAGTTCCGCCCGGAAGCAGACTCAACCAATGACAGTCAGAACGACGTGGAGCTGGCACTGGCAGCACTGTTGTTTGAAACCATGCGTATGGATCATGACTGCAAACCGGAAGAGGAGGCGAGAGTCCTGAAACTGATCGCCGGGAAGTTGCAACTGGACGAGGCGGGCGCGCGGGAGTTGATGGACCGGGCCCGGCAAAGTATTGACGAGGCCCAGGATTATCAGCAGTTCACGTCACAAATCAATCGGGAGTATTCCACCGCGCAAAGGGTCCGGTTACTCGATCTTCTGTGGCAGGTGGCCTATGCCGACGGGCACCTTGACCCGCTGGAAGAGGCCTGGATCCGGAAAGTGGCGGATCTCATGCATCTTCGGCATTCCGAATATATCGGCAGTAAACTCCGGGTGATGGAGTCAATGGGAATGCACTGAATGCAGATGCTTTCCGGACAGTAACTGGTTTTCCGCTTCCTCAATCGCATCCGGATCCCCCGACAGCACCACGATATCGTGGCTCTGCAACAGAAAGTCTTCGTGGGGATCGAGGATTTCTTCTTCTCCCCGGCGAATGGCCGCGACTTCAACCTTCAGACCGGGCCAATCCACCTCTGACAGAGTCTTGCCGATAGCCGAGCCGGTATCGGCCAGGGAGACCGGGTGCAGGCGTATTCGATCGAGTTCACTCTGTTGGCTGACGTCGGAAGACTCGCCGTGGAAAAAACCGTGCATCAACCGGTAGCGGTTGCGCCGGACCTTTTGTAATTCCAGGGCAATTTCCCTGACCGGAGTGCCAAGCAAGGTCAGGGTATGGGCGACCAGCATCAGACCTGCTTCCAGGGTTTCCGGGACCACCTCCGTGGCCCCGGCATTTTGCAGTTCGGCAAGGTGGGCATCGTCCCGGGTGCGGACCAGTACGGGCAAGTCTTCACGCAGTTCGCGGATCTGGTGCAACATTTGCACGCTGGTCCGGAAGCTGTCGAAGGTGATCACCATCATCTTCGCGCGCTCGATCCCGGCGGCGCGCAGCAAGGTAGGCTTGCGGGCATCACCAAAAAATATTCGCTCACCGCCGGCCCGTGCTTCCTGTACCCGCATGGGGTCAAGATCAAACGCCAGATAGGGGACTCCGGACTGCTTGAGGAACCGGGCGATGGTCTGCCCGACCCGGCCAAATCCGCAAAGAATGACGTGATCGGCAAGGTCATGGCTACTCTCCGAGATGGTTTCCGTCGGCTGCTCGGGGACATCGGCCTTGCCGGCCAGAGCCTGGCTCAAACTGTTGACGTGACGTACCAGAAACGGCGTCAACATCATGCTGGCGATCCCCGCCGACAGGATGACGGTGGTGGTCATGGAGTCCACCAGCTGGTGCTGGTTGGCGAGGGCCATGATCACAAATCCGAATTCCCCCGCCTGGCAGAGCAGCAGGCCGCCGCCGACGGCATTGACCGGACGCTCCCCCATAGCCCGGGCCAGTCCGAAGATCAGCAGGCTCTTGAAGAGCATTAATAACACCAGGATGACCAGCACCAGCCACCAGCTTTGCAGGGCCAGTTGCAGATTCAGCAGGGCACCGACGGTGATAAAGAACAAGCCCAGCAGAATATCCCGGAAAGGCCTGATTTCCGCTTCGACCTGGTGCCGGTACTGGCTTTCACTGAGCATCATGCCGGTCAGGAAGGCGCCCAGGGCCATCGACAAGCCCATCAGATGAGTAAAGGCGCTCGCCAGCAAGGCCACCAGCAAGGTAAAAAGTACAAAGATTTCTTCGGATTTGCTGGCGGCGATCTGATCGAAAAGCGGCGGCAGTAGCCATTTGCCCGCTGCCAGCAGAGCGGCAACCACCGCAACGCCCTTGACCAGGGCGAGGGCAAACCCCGTCAGTTGCCATTCGCCACCCTGGCCGGCGAGGGTCGGGATCAGGATTAACAACGGGATCGCGATTATGTCCTGGAACAGCAGGGTGCTGACGGCGATCTGGCCTTTCCGGGAGTGCAGATTGCCTTGCTCGAGCAGCAACTTGATCAGTACCGCGGTCGATGACATGGCCAGTGCCGTGCCGGTGATGAAGGCCATCATCCAGCTGAGGCCGAAGCTGTGGCCGGCCACCATGAAAACGAAACTGCAGATGACCATCTGGGCGCTGCCAAGGCCGAACACGAGGCGCCGCATGGCCACCATCTGCGGCAGGGAAAACTCCAGGCCGAGGGCGAACAGCATGAAAACAATACCGAGTTCGGCGACAAAGTCGAGATTGTGGTCGCCGGTGAGCATGCCGAAACCGGAAGGCCCGAGCAGCAGGCCGACGATCAGGTACCCGATAACGGGGGCGAGACGGAGGCGGGTAAACAGAGCCACTACGCTGACAGTAACAGCGAGCGCGATCAGTAGCTGACTGAATCCTGATTCGGGCATCCGTGGACCTCGTTATGCTCTTGGTGTAATCCTGCCTGACGGCAGGAATTACCCGTCATTATGGCAAAAAGCGCCAGCAAGGATCAGTCAAAATTTTGAAAAGACGTATTTTTCCCGCTTCACCTGACGGGTCGGGAATTGTTTTTCCTGCAACAGGGAAAACACGTCATCGACCATTTTCGGATTGCCGCAAAGATACACAAGATCAGTATCCGGATCGGGATTCAGGCTGCTCAGGCGCTGCTGCACGTAGCCGAGGCTATCGTGTGGGGCCGGCGGTTCCGGCAGCCGGCGGCTGTAACAGAAGTGCGCATGGAAACGCTCGTTGTCTTGTGCGTAACGAAGAAAGTCATCGCCATAAAAGAGCTCTTCCGGCGACCGGATCCCGAACAGGAGGTGGATCTCACAGTCCTCCTCGCGGAGCCGTTTTTCGATCTCCGGCAGCATGGTCCGGTAGGGGGCGATGCCGGTGCCGGTGCCTACCAGGAAGAACCGGCGGGGCAGGGTTTCAGGCATGACCAGCAGGCCGAAGGGCCCCTGGATTTCCGTAATCAGTCCCGGCTCGGCGTTAAAGAAGAATTCGGTTGCGCGGCCGCCGTCCACATAGGCGATAACGATTTCGAATCCCGCGACATCCCGGGTGGACTCCGTCAGACTGCCGATAGAGTAGCTGCGCTTGAGCGGCTTTTCCTCTCCCGGCAGCAGGAAGGAAACAAATTGTCCCGGCGTATAGCTGAACGGCTTGTCGCTCTCAAAAACGAATTCGAGGCGGCGTACGCTGGGCGTAATGGCGTCGTTGGCGGTCAGACGTACCTTGTAGGCAGGAAGAGGCATAAAATTGAATAGGAGTTCGTGATCGACGGCGGCCAGACTAGCATATATTGATAGCGCTTGCCTGACCGTCAAAGGGCATCAAAGCATGCCGATTCTAGAAGAACCTTGCCTCGGCATCGGAGCCAACCTGCTCGCCGCTCAATCGCGCCCGCTGCAGCAGCTGCCAGTAGTAACGATAAGTCGCACGATCGTGCAATTCGCCCTGGTACTGGATCGGGCCCCAGTCATTGTCCTGGGCCAGGGCGAGGATGTTGGCGGCATCGCGGACTTCCGAGTAGTCAGGCTTCATGGCATCGACGATGGCCTGGATCTGGGTCGGATAAATGCTCCACATGCGCAGAAAACCGAATTCCTGGCGGGCTCGCTCGGCGTCCTTGAAGGTCTGGTAGGGATTCTTGAGATCGAGCGTGACATTGTGGCTGGGCACAACGCCGTGGGCGAGGGCGGCGGCGACCATTTCCGTTTTTGCGCGCTTCAGTAGCGGGTGTTCAAACTGCCCGGGGCTGCGCATGCCACTGGCGGGAATTGCACCCTGATGGGCACTGACAAAATCCATCATTCCGAAATCCAGAACCTGTACCCAGGGGATCTCGGCGATGTTCCAGACGTCATGCAAGGCACCGTGGGTTTCGATAAGGACGTGTACCGGAATCTGGCGCTCGATCTTGGCGAGCCGGGCCTGCTGCTGGATGTAATCCACCATTTCCCGGACCTGTTGTGCCGAGGTTGCCTTGGGCAGGGTGATGTAGGCCACTCGCTCGCCGATGGCGGGGATCAGAATGTCCAGATCCCGGCGCCAGTGCTCGTGACTGTAATCATGAATGCGGGCGCCGGCCATGTTGT
>JASBTO010000254.1 GCA_030148365.1 Kangiellaceae bacterium | reverse complement strand
GACAGTGGCGAGGATCTCGCCGGGATGCAGTTGCCCGGAGTCCCGCGGCAGTTTGGCTACCTCGGCATAACCTGGCAGCCCGGCAATGGTTTTGCGGGCACCCTCGAGGCGCGCTACTCCGGGGATCTCTATGCTGACAATGCCAATACGACCCGCGTCCCGGATTACACCCTGACCAATCTGCGTCTGGGTTATGAATTTGAAATGAATGCACAGTCGTACCGGCTCTATATGGGCATCAATAACCTGCTGGATGAAGACTACAACAGCAACATCCGGATCAATGCTTTTGGCGGCCGTTATTTCGAGCCGGCTCCGGATCGGCATTTCTATGCAGGCTTGGTGCTGCGCTTCTAGAATCGACGAAGTGTAATTCCGAAGCGGTAATCCAGCCTATGGGATAGTTATCTCTTGGAGGCAGGCGGGGAGGGCAGGGTCATCTGTTTTCCCGCACCGATCGGGCCGCCTGAGGCGCCTGCAAGCTTCTACTTGGCAACCAGAAACGCGTGGATCATGCCCGGGATCCAGCCCAGCAGGGTCAACAGGATATTGAGTAGTAATTGGAGGCCGATACCGTGTTTGAGAGCGACGGCGACAGGCGGCAGAAAAATGCACAGGAGGATCGTGACTAAGTCCATTTCGGTAATCCTTGTTCAGTGAAGTTTAAAAGTATTCCCATCCAGGTATACGGCGACAGGCGCTTCAACAGTCCGCCTCCCGAATCCGATGGAGCTGACCACAGCCAGTCAAGAGCGGTACCTCTGACACCCGCTTGAACCTATTATTATGGAACATAAATCTGTCTGTTAGAGGCGGGACAGCGGCCCCATCTGCCCGAAGACAGGGAAGATGTGCCGCTGCTCGTTGGTCTTGACTGCTGCCTAAATTCTGCCGGTCAGTAACAGAACGATCAGGATCAGCAGTACCAGCGCGCCGAGACCGCCAATGAAGACGTTCTGAATGACTGCCGCGGCGATCAGCAGGATGAGTATCAAACCTATCAGTCCAAATCTCATTGTAATTTCCTCATTTTCAGATGCTTGAAGTGTCCGGTTTCAACCGTAAGCCAATCAGGCGACGGCATAGACTCTTCTGACTGTATGGGCGCCTATATAGCCGCCAAAGATACCCGCGAGGGCGCCGAGGCAAGCTGCCACAAACGCGGTCCAGAGGGTGGCCTGGGCATATTTGCCCGCGACTTCGGTCGCCTGGTCGAGTTCGGCTTTCGCCTTTGAAACCATCTGATCGACTTCCTGCTCGGCGCCATCGACGATGGCATCGATATCGTCCGACTCAAGATTGGTATTGGCGACCAGGACGTCCTTGGCACGCTCGGGTTCACCGGTCACAAGATATTGTGCCGCCTGGGCGAGTGTGTCTGAGTCCAACTCGCGCATGGCCTGGCTGACTTCGGACGCACTGACTTCCGGTCCGGCCATGTCGGCGACTGAGCTGCTCACCGCCTGTCGGGCGTCACTCATCTGCTCATCGAGCCAGTTTTCCGCTTGTTGGGCGGCATCGGATTCCTGCCAGTTTTCCATTTCCTGCTCTGCGCCTGCGACAATCGAGTCGATTTCATCAGCCGACAGGTTGGTACGATTTTGCAACTCCTGACGGGCCTGATCGTCATTGCCGGAAACCAGGGCGCTGGCGATAGCGCCAGTGTCCTCAGCGCTCAATTCGTCGATAGCCTGGCGGACTTCTGCCGGTTGCGGGCCGTCTCCAGCTGCATTCTCACTGATTGTTTGTGAGGCCTGACGCTTGAGCGCAGCGGATACGCTGGTGGTGACAAAGTCGGGCAGCAGATCTCCATCTTCGCCACCGGTCGCGCCCTTGATGACCGTGGCGCCGATATCGGTGCCAGACGCGACAATGCCACTGACGGTATTGACCGCACCGCCAATGCCGGAAGCCGCCAGAAACAACAGGGCGATCGTGGTCGTTGACCAGAGGGTCAGGCCGTGAAGCGCGCCGGTCCGATCATCGGTACTGCCGGCGAGGCTGGCGGCGAGCACGGCGCCGGCAAAGACCGCAATCAGTGTGGTTAACAACATCCAGATGATAGCGCCGAGCCCTAGCCCGTCACCCATGGCTTCGAGATCGGTCGCATCGGCAATCCCGACACCGAGAGCCGCACCGAGTAACATGAGCAGCCAGCTGAGGGCCAGAAACAGAAACAGGCCGGCAAAGATGGCACCCCAGTTGATGCGGTGCTCGAGAGGCATGACAAGGGCGCTTTCTCTCTCAACGACCGTTGTACGAGTGTCCGTGATCATGATTTTCTCCTCAGGTTTTGGTTTTGGTCCCGTGCGCAGCCACGTTCATTACCGGTATTAAGATGCAGATCCCGTGCCAGAGGCGTCATTTTGAAGCGGAGGGCAAGGACTGCTCAGTACCTGCAAGCTGGCTGGCGCTACACGACGAAATATCAATTAAGGAGATTAAACTGGCGGGAAATTGGTTTTTTCAGACACTTTGCGCAGTAAAGCAGGCGCTTTCGGAAAATCAACTCAGGTGGGCCAATAGGCGCCGCGGCGTCAGCAGAAAGCTGCTTGGCCGGTATTCTTTGCCGGTCGGGAAAGGCCGCAAAGTCCGGAAATTCGGGAAGAAATTACAATGAATTGTATTTTTTACAAGAGACTGACGGTAGGCCACAGGCACTGTTCCGGCACGCCATTGGCTCGTGGGGCCTGGATAAAGCGTGCCGCGAGAGAGAAGTCCACCGACGAACACCCGGTGCTCGTCGGTGTCAGCTCCGAAACCTAATGGTTTTTCTTTTCCGCAGTTTTTCGTTTGTCGAAAGCTTCCGCGAGGGCTTTTGCCTTGTCGTCCGCTATCAATTTTTTGGCCAGTGGAAACACCTCTTTTTCCTCTTCATCGAGATGGTGCACGATTTCGTGTTTGAGTTTTTCGAATTTGTGGATCCAGCCACCACTGCCCATGTCCAGTTCGTCCAGTTCTTCCAGCAGATCTGCCGCTTCCTTGTGTTCGCTGATACTGTGACGGGCCTTTTCCTGACCATCGGGTTTTTCGATCAGGGCCGCATAAAAGGTTTGCTCCTCCGCATCAGCATGGCTGTCCACTTCTTCGCGAAATTTGGCAAAAAGTTCGCGGCGATCCTTGCTGTCCCCCGATGTATCCATTATCCGGGAGGCCAGGTCCCGCTGCCGCACATGATCCTTTTTCAATCGCTCATAGATATCCATTTCAGTACTCCGGTTCGGTTGGAGGTTACGCGCGGTTTGCGCGGGTTATTCGGCGTCAGAGTCAGTGCCGAACAGCAGATAAACCCTGCGGTATCTGTTGGGCGCTGTCAAATGCTCCGGTGCTTGACCGTGGCCCTTGATGCCGGAAGGCCGGGACGGTTCATTATCCCCAAAGACAATTTTCCGGCTCGAAAACCCGCCCCGCCAAAGCCATCACTGGAACGACCAGCCCGGCATTGCAGAAATTACAATTCGATTGAAAGCCTTGCCGCAACTTTCTCAACTCATGGAGTTCTCGCCGATTTCTTGCGCGCGTCAGTAGATGCCAAGCGCCTGATTTGCCTGAATAAAAGTAACCAATGAGTTTTCCGGGGCAGGATGGCCCGAAATTTGCTCTGTACCTGGGGTAGGAGAGCGGCGAATGCAGGGATGGGCCGAAATGCACGGAGCAGAACCTTGCTCAGTGATGTCAGGCAGGCAAGTCAAGGAACCTGACGTTGGGCCCCATTCCCGTGCTTGTCGCCGGATGTTGAACTCATCGGGAGTTCTGCAGTAACGCATCAGAAGTCGCAAAGGAGGAACAGTTATGGGACGTCGATACCAGAGTTACCAGGACAGAAACCGCCACCAGGAAACCGGTCGTCAACGCCACGAACGGAGCCTTGTCGATCGCATCAAGCAGGACGTCAAATCCTGGTTTTCTGACGAGGAATATCCCTACGACGACGGAGTAGAACACAATTATCGGGTTGCCGCGGAAGACAGGGACTATAACGAGTTTCGGCAATACAGCGACATGCGCAACCGCTATGGCCAGAGTACCTATGATCGGGAGCGGCCATCAGGCTACCGCTATGACGTGGGCGAGGCCGGCAACGCAGGCGGCGGCCGCGCCCAGAATCAGGGTTACGGCCGGACCCATCAGTCCTTCCATGAAGCCTATCCCGATGAGCAGGCTTACCGCAGCCAGAGACGGGAGTATGGTCATGGTCATCAGGACTATCAGGGCCAGCGCAATCAACCTTACGACTATGCCTGGTCAGAAGACTGGGATGTTCCGGGTCCCTACGCCGGCAAGGGTCCCAAGGGTTTTCAACGCTCCCCCGAGTCGCTTCAGGAACGGATCTGTGAGCGCCTGGAAGCCCATGGCGGGATCAACGCCGAAAATTTCGAGGTCAAGGTCGATAACAGCGAAGTTACCCTGGAAGGGCAGGTCGGCAACCGCTTCATGAAATGTGAGGCCGAGCGCTGCGCAGAATCCATTCGGGGCATCAAGGACGTACACAATCGCCTGACCATCGATCGGGATCTGGATATCAGCGCCGGCTCACAGGAGTATCACAAACCGGCGAGCGCTACCAACACGCAGCAGGAAGCGGCGACAGGCAGGGCATCCACCAGCGCCTCAGGGGCTGGCAAACGCCTGGACTCCTGAGCAGGGAGTAGCGGCTCATCCGCTATCAGGGTTCGCGTCGGACCCTTAGTGGGAAGCCCCGTTTGGGGCGGCAGGATCAGCAAAGCCGGATAATTTCTTGCGAAATTATCCGGCTTTTGTGTGGCTGATGAAAAGTTTACTCAGTCCTGCGCGTCGAGTCTTCGGTAATGAGCCGGCACGGTGAAGGCGCCAGCAGGCAGTGCCATGTCGAATTGCAGGTCGCTGCGCATGGTCAGGCCGCCAGGCAGTTCGCCTTCAACCTGCAGAGGCCTGTTGTCCGCCGGATCCACCCACAGGATAAACGAGGAGCCATCGACGGAAAGGCTGTAGCCACTCGCCTCGATGCCTTCAATCACGCGGGTTTCCTCAAGCACTTGCGCATCGCCCTGGAAGTCGCGAATGTCCTGCACCCATGCAAAAGTTTTGTCGGATGGTCCGGTGCTACCTGCCGTCAGGACGGGTTTGCTCATGACCTGATTGCCGGGCAACAGGATGTGCATGGTGTCGGAGCCGGCATCAATGATGTGGGTAACCGGGTCCATCTCTATGCGGACCGAACCCTTGTCATCGGCCCAGACCTCCATGCGGGAGAAACGGTTGCCATTTTGCTCCATGACGGTGGTGACATGGAGTGTCCGGTAGGCTTCAAACCATGCTTGGGCCTCGGCGAAGGCACTGCCGTTGTGGCCGGGCATCAACAAGGGCACGAGCATCAGTGCGGCGACAGCAAAACCCGTTGCACCGGCGAGGCGCCAGCTCATGAATTGTGTGCGGGTCCGGGGGGCCTGCGAAGGCAGCCGGCTCCGTGCCCTGGCGGTAGCGGCGTCCAAAGATTCTTCCGGTAACTCGTTGTTGGCTGCCTCAAAAAATACATCGAGGAATTTTTCGTCAGCGTCGGGGTTGATTTTGTTGGTGTTCATCACGCAGTTTCTCCTGAATTGTGCGGTGCGAAAGTATCCATGCCCAGGGCGTCTCTGAGATCATCGGCAAGACGTTTGCGGATCCGGTGCAGGGCAACGCCGACGTTATTGACCGACATATCGAGTTGCGTCGCGATGTCGCCATGGCTGAGCTCGGCAAAATAAGCGAGGCTGCACAAGGTAGCGTCCCGCTCGGGCAGACGCGAAACGGCCGCTCGCAAGGCCTCGGCACGCTGTTCCCCGGTCAGGGTTTGTTCGGGTTCCGGCAGCCCCTCCGGCGGCGGCAAATCGGTCCAGTCACGCCGCTTTCTGATGCGATCAATCGCGGCGTTCACTGCCATGGTCTTGAGCAGCGCCGGCCAGCTACGGACCTCTGAGGGCGGCGATTGCAGTAGCTTTTCCGCGACGTCCTGCGCAACATCTTCAGCATCGGGTATCCTGCCCGTGACCCGCGCCGCCGAGCTGATCATCAGTCCGGCATGGGCATGCAGCGCCTGCAGAATCTCCTCACGGCTTTCGCTGTCAGGCTGGGGTGATGTCATTTTCCGGTACAGGCGGCGAGCGTCCTGGGTTAACGGCATGGCATTTCCTTGTTGGGGGTTTCACCGGAGGAGACGGACGCCCCGGAAAATCCTTACAGGAGAATAAGGATTTTCCCTGTCCGGTTTATCCGGAGGCAGGATGGCCATCAATTACGCAGGGTGAACTTGTTATGTCGCGTAGGGGAACTTACAGGAATTGGCGGGATTTTTCAGCCGGGACAATTCACGGCCGGTAGCAGACGGTTTGCTGCCGGCCCTGATCAGGGCCGGGACGGCAACTCAGAAAAATTGCGGCCGGCAGGCTTCCGCGATTGCGGCAAGATGGCGATGATCGGTGCCGCAACATCCGCCGAACACATTCAGATTGGGCAGTGACTTGCAAAACGAAGCGTAGCGGCTTGCCAGATCATCAGGATCGCCGCTGTCGAGTTCGGTGGCTTCATCCAACTCGGCATGACTCATGGCCGAGGCATTGGCGCGAAGGCCGTGGATGCGTTGGCGCCAGTCACCGTCGCTGGCAAGGACGTGATCGAAATGTGTTGGGTGGGCACAATTGATCATGAAGTAGCTTGCGTAGGCGCCGGTCCGGGCATCGGTTTTGGCGATGGCATCGGCGAGGGATTCGCCACTCGGCAAGCGACCGTCGGTTTCCACCGTAAAGGCCACCGCTACCGGCATGCCGGCGGACTCAGCCGCCTGGACAATGCCAGTGGCTTCATCGGCGGAGGTCATGGTGATGGCGCTGACCATATCCGCATCAGCCGCCGCAAATGAGCGGACTTGCGGCAAGTGATAGTCTCGGGCCTGTGCCGGCGTCATCGCGGTGTCGGCGATATAACCGTCCCCCCGGGGGCCAATGCAACCATTTAACGGCATGGGTGACGCGGGAATTTCATGGCGCTCGCGGATGGGCTTGAGCATGGCCACCGCTTCCTGATTAATGCGGTCCAGTGCCTGCTGGTCGTAGCCGAGCCGGGCGCCCCAGTCCGGGTTCGCGCGCCAGGTACAGGTATCGAGGATCAAGCCGGCGGAATGTTGGCGGGCGAGGGCAAGGTAAGGATCAAAGTAGCTTTCGAGGGTTTTCTTGCCACCATCGCTGTCGAGCAGGGTAAAGGCGGCAAAGTCCGGCAGGTCGATATTTTCATGAAAAACGAGGGTGGTTTCGAGCCCGCCATCGGTCAGGAACAGGCGTTTTTCCATTTGCGGAAGGTTATCGCGGTATTTTGCCATGAGGCCTCCTTGAGTAAATACAGCCGGGCGCAACAGTAGGTGTCGCCACGGCATTCCATGACAAAAATTTACCACCGCCGACGTACGGAGGAAAGCACCGCCCCGGCGAAAGGCACAGGAGTATTGGGCAATTCAGACAACGGGCGAGGCAAGTTACGCCGAATTCAGGCAACACTCTGGCTGGTTCAGGCCCGGGAGCCGGTCTGCTGACAGCTAGTGACAGAGTTGGTTGTCGAGGTGGCCCGGACAGTGCCGTATAACTAGCGTTCGAGCCGGTTAGTCGTGTCGCCCGGCTTCCCGAAGTGTTATGGTCTGTGGGTACGCGCGCCAGGAAACACTCAAAACCTGCGGAACCGCATCTGTCTTCTACACAGGTTTTTGTACTGGCAACCCCCGCCTTCGGCAATGGTCAGGAGGATCACATTTTCTGCAGAGGCTTCTGCAAAAAGGATATCGCAACCGGGCTTGCCGGCTGTGTCGCCTTGATTTTCACCAGCACCGTTTGCGCCGAGAACTCACTTTCCTTCGGTATGTGGGCCAACTACAGCTATCTGCCCGGCGATGATGAGGCGAAACAGTGGGGCGACCTGGGTGAAGAGGCCTTTAATTTTTACGCCGATGGCGCCGCCGAACCAGGCCA
>JASBTO010000193.1 GCA_030148365.1 Kangiellaceae bacterium | reverse complement strand
GCAATACCGGGCGGTTTGCAGTTGGAGTGATAGAACAGGATGCGGTCGCCTTTTCTCATGTCGTCGCGCATCATGTTGCGCGCCTGGTAATTCCGGACGCCGTCCCAGGGTTCGGTTTGTTTGGGTCTTGATTTGAGATCGTCGATGCCGAACACGTCGGGCTCGGACTTCATTAACCAGTAATTCATCGGGTTTTTCATTGCGGCGTATTTCTTATGGGTCCCAGTGTACCTTGTTCTTTTGCCGGTAACTATGGTTCCGGCGATATCTGTCAGTGCAGCCTTACCGGTAGTTTCCGGTATCCCGGGCGGGACAACAGCAAGTCCTTACTCTGCCCGGAAGTCGTGGCAACGTTGGGGCGTGATGACCCAGTCCAGCGGATGATCCCAACGGGCGACGGGCAAGGTATCGACGGCCTGAAATTCATGGGCGAGGCCGACAGTGAGGGGGCGGGCGGAAGCGGGGAAGCCGGCCAACAGCCGATCATAATAGCCGCCGCCCATGCCCAATCGGTGTCCTGCCAAGTCAAAGGCCACCAGTGGTAACAGGATGATATCGAGCCGGCTCGGGCGGATGGCCTGATAAACCGGCAGGTTTGGCTCCGGGATCCCGAAACGATTCGCGAGCAGGGGCTTGCCGCCCAGCGGCAGATACCACATCAGTCCCGCACCAAGTCGTTGAATCTTGGGATAATAAAAGGTTTTGCCCGTGCCGGCGGCGGCGTCGCACAAGGGCGTCAGGGGTATTTCACCGCCTACCGCCCGGTAGCCGCCAATCCGGCTCGCCTGTTGCCATTCCGGCAGGGAGCGCAGTCGCGTCGCGACGGCTTCCGCAGCGGAAAGCGCCTGCATGCGCGTCAATTGGCGTCGGGTGGCAAGGAGTTTTCGCCGCAATTCCTGTTTGGCAAGGGCGGTATTGGTCATGGGGAAGAAATAAAACCCGGGTTGTCGCTGCAGGTGTTGGCCCTTGAACCCAGAGGTTCAGGGGGGAACCCAGCTGCCCGATCAGGCTTTCCGGTCGAAACGGACTTGCACAACACAGGCCAGTAAGGGTTCCCGGTTACAGCTTTATCGGCTCGAGGACGTTCACTGCTGGCGAGCAACCCAGGCAGCGCCATTGTAACATATGGCAAGGCAGATGATAGTGATCCGGTTCCGTGGATAATCAGGCTTCGCTCAACAATTCAGGTTGTTCACTGTCCGCGAGGGCGGTGTCGATCCGGTCTTCAAGGCCCTGCAATTGCTCGTGAAAAGCTTCAAGGGCTTCATCGTCGGCACCGGTTGCCGACAACAATTCGTAACTGATATTGAGGGCTGCCATGACTGCGATCCGGTCTTGCCCGACAATGCGTCCACCTTTGCGGATTTCGCGCATCCGCTCATCCAGAAACCGGGCGGCCCTGAGCAACTGGTCATGCTCTTCTACCGGGCTCATGACGTGGAATTCCCGGTCCAGAATCCGGACCGTGATGGTTTCGTTGTTGCTACTCATGGCGAATCAAACTGTTGCAGCCGATCTATCATCTGCTGGATCTGGTGGGTGGCTTTCTGATTGGTTTCTCCCAGCCGGGATTTGTCAGCTTGCAGTTCTTTGAGTTGCTGCCTTAATTCCTGGTTTTCATTTTGTATTTTTTCGAAACGTTCCAGTAATCGTTGTAGTTTTTTTTCAAACTGGGCTAACACAGAAATATCCATAAGCGTGGCGATCGCAAAGTAATGACAATCACTATAAAAGTCTCGCGCCCGGCGGTCAATCGCCGCGATTGAAACCTTGCGGGTCTGGGCATCCATCGCGCCGGGCGCTACACTAATGCCCTTGCCTATAGGGAAGCATGACAAGCTCAATCGGAAAAACTTCATGACTGATTTGGATAGCACACTGACTTGCGGAGAACTGGAGTCGGCCCTGGCGGATGCCGGCCTTTCGATCTCCGCACCGGAAGCTGCCGGTATCATGCACGGTCTGGTGGCGGGCGGGTTGGCCCGCCAGCCAGAGAGCTGGCAGCAAATCTGGCAACAACATCTTAATGACGGCGAGTCACTTGGCGAGGCTCTGGAGGCAATCCTGAACCGGATGCTGGCCGCCACCCTGAAAGATTACAGCGCCGACTCCTTCAGTATCGAACTGTTGCTGCCGGATGAAGAAGATGCCCTTGCCGACCGTGCCCGGGCGCTCGGCGAGTGGTGCCAGGGGTATCTGCTGGGATTCGGCCTGTTGCCGGCGACGGGCAAGTTATCCGGGGACGCCGAGGAAGCCATGGCAGACCTTGCTGAAATCTCAAAAATCGATTTTGAGGTGGAGGACGATGACAGCCTGGAAAATGCCTTTTGCATGGTCGCCGAGCACGTCAAAATGGCGGCCCAGATAATTTTCACCGACAGCCAGGCAGAGCCGCCCGCAACGGCCCCGCAAGTCCCTGACAACGAGATCCTGCACTGATGATTGTCAAACCGACCGAATTTGCCCGCCGCCGCAAGAAACTGATGCAGCACATGGGCCGGAACTCCATTGCCATACTGCCGTCCGCCAATGAACAGGTGCGCAGCCGTGATGTCAATTTCCCGTTCCGCCAGGACAGCGATTTCTTTTACCTGACCGGGTTCGACGAGCCCGAGGCGGTGCTGGTGTTGCTGCCGGGCCGAAAGCAGGGGCAGTGCATCCTCTTCAACCGGGAAAAAGACCCCATTGCCGAAATCTGGCATGGCCACCGTCTCGGCCAGGAAGCCGCGACAGAGACGCTGGGTATGGATGATGCTTTTCCCATCGGGGATATCGATGACATTCTGCCCGGTCTGATGGAAGGTCGCGAGAGTATATATTTTGCCCTGGGCAACAATCCCGAATTTGACCGACGGGTAGTGGGCTGGCGCAATACCATTCGCGATCAGGTCAGCCGCGGCGCCTCACCACCCGGCGAGATGATCGACCTTCGCCATGCATTGCACGACATGCGCCTGATCAAGAGCCGCGCCGAAATCAAGGCCATGAAGGTTGCCGCGCAGGTCTCGGCGGAAGCCCATGTGGCGGCCATGCAACGCTGCGCGCCGGGCCTGACAGAACTGGATATCGAAGCGGAGCTCCTGTACCGGTTTGCCCGGGGTGACTGCCGCCATCCGGCCTATCCGGCTATCGTTGCCGCCGGCGCGAATGCCTGCATCCTTCATTACATAGAAAACCGGGGCCCGTTGAATGATGGCGACCTGCTGCTGATTGACGCCGGCGCCGAGTATCAGGGCTACGCCGCCGACATTTCCCGGACTTTCCCGGTCAACGGGCGTTTTACCGAGCCTCAGAAAGCCCTCTATGAGTGGGTACTGAAAGCCCAGCTCGCCGCCATCAAGGCCGTCAAGCCCGGTAATCACTGGGAGCAGCCCCATGAGGCTGCGGTGCGGGTGCTGACGGAGGGGCTGGTGGAGCTCGGCATTCTCAAGGGCGAAGTGGAGCAACTGATTGAAAGCGGCGCCTATCGCCGTTTCTACATGCACAAGACCGGCCACTGGATTGGTCTCGACGTTCACGATGTCGGCGATTACCGGATCCACGGCGAGCCGCGGGTTCTGGAGCCGGGTATGGTGCTGACTATCGAGCCCGGCTATTACATACCGGCGGGCAGCAAGGGTGTGGCGAAAAAATGGTGGGACATCGGCATCCGCATCGAGGACGATATTCTGGTGACCCCGGACGGCCATGAAGTATTGACCGGCGGCGTACCGAAGCAGGTTGATGACATTGAAGCCATGATGGCGGCCCGGTGATCGAGCCCGGACAGTACGACCTGATTATCAGTGGTTGCGGCCTGGTCGGCGCGTCCCTGGCGCTGGCGCTCGCCGAGCCGCAGCGTCGGATCGCGGTGATTGAGGCGGTCCCGCCGGGCACGGACAATCAGCCCAGCTTTGATGATCGATCCGTGGCACTGTCCCTGGCGTCCCGGC
>JASBTO010000188.1 GCA_030148365.1 Kangiellaceae bacterium | reverse complement strand
CAATTGCCCTCGCCATCGCCGGCTTGCAGCTCCAGCAGGTGCCGGCCGGGACTCGCGCCGGAGAAATCGATGCTGGCCAAAAACCCCGTCTTCTGGTTATCGGCATAGGCGCCAAACCACTGCTCGGCGATATCCTGCCGTGGCCGGACCCGAACCTGTGCCGGTATTTCGACGCCGTCGAGCAGAAACCGGATGGCCTGCTGCGGATTGCCGGGCCAGAACGCCCAGCCGCCTAACTCCACCATCCCGGAAACCCTGGCCCGCTTGTCGAGTCCTTCAAGGGCGCCAAGCGGCGACAATTCACAGCGGCTTGCCGACGGTTGCCGGGACAGCCGGTAGAAACTGAATACCTTGGCGCCCCGGTACAGTGACAGGCGCGATAGCCGGGACAGGTCATAACCGGCCGCGCACTGATCCCGCAGCAGTTCGAATTTTTCCCACGGATTGCTGGTAGAGTCCTCGATGATCAAGAGCGCCCTGTCAGGCCGATCCTTTTCCCAGGCGCGCCAGTCCATTTGCCAGAGATACAGTTCCTTGTCCCGGCCATCGTCGATGGCCTTGTCTTTGTCCAGTGTGTAGATTGCGCCCGTCACCACGCCGCTGAACCGGGTCTGTGCCGCCAGATAATAATTGTCGGTCACCACGGCGGTCGGCCCGGAAAACCAGCGCGAATAATTGCTGTCGAGAAAGTCCGAATATTCCTGCCAGCCGGTCATCTTGGTCGAGACCGTCCCGACCGGCAGTACCCCGTGCAGTCGGTCGATAAATATTGGCGCCGAAAAATACACCAGAAAAATCAACAATTGGGCGAGGCCCGCGACCGGTACTATCCAGGCAAGCATGACGGTCCAGCCCGATTTGCCCCGGGCCCGCAATTGATGGCGCGCGGCCAACAACATGCCGGGGGCCAGTACCAACAAGGGTATATAGCCGGACAAGGGCCAGTGAAAGCTGGTGCGGGTCTGATCGGCGACCGGCGCCAGCAGCGCAAATCCGGCAATGTGCAAGCTGGCGACGAGCAGCAACAGCCGGGTCGACGGACCTGGAGGGTTTTGCCAGGCCTGTACCAGGGTCGCGATCAGGAGAACATACAGGAGCGGCCCGACCATACCCGCCTGGAACAGTGGCTGCAGCAACCCCTCGGCGGAAAAGCTCCAGGGATGGCGGCTGACAAAATGATAGGACACGCCACTGAGATCCTGGGTCAGGTTATACCAGAGGATCGGGATCAAGCCCGGCAGCGCCAGCCCCACCGTCAACCAGGGCTTGATGGTTTTCAGTTGCTCTCGTCCGTGCCGGGTGAACAACAGATACAAGCCGCCGGCGGCCGGGAACAGAATGAACCGGTAATGGGTACAAAGACCGAGGGCAATCACCAGACCGGACAACACCCAGAAGCGGGTGTCTCCCAGACGCAGGGCCCGCTCCATCAGGCCGGTCGCGAGAATGCCGAGGACGATCAGCGGCATGTCAGGTCCCGCCACCATTCCCATCATCGCCAGCAGCGGCAAACACAACGAGAGCCCTGCGGACATGACGGCCTGGCGATGGTCCGTCAGGGGCCGCGCCAGCCAGTACACGAGAAACGGCACCGAGGCCCCGAGCAGCAAAAACAGACTGCGCACCGCCAGTGCCGACTCGCCGAACAGGGCGCGACCGATGCCCGTGAGCAAGGCGGTCATAAACGGCAGATCGCTGTAGGCGATGGCCGGCTGGGTCGACTCCAGCCAGTAGAAAATCTCGTCGCTGAACAGGTCCAGTTGGGCAGCAATCGCCAATTTCGCCACGCAGATGACGGCGAACACGAACAGGACAAAAGGCAATAATCGGGATTTCGGTCGGCTGGCGGACACTGGCTGCATTGACGTTTCAGGAAGAATCGGGCTATTGTGCCATCTGGCTTTTAACTAGGCCAGACAAGCCGGCCCGCCCGGTATCGACCCCTCTGCAAAAACCAACCCGATAATGACCACCACAATAACAACGGCATCCGGAAATTCTTTACCTCTTTGCGCAGATCTGGACGGCACCCTGATCCGCTCCGACCTGCTTTGGGAAAGTCTGTTGTCCGCGCTGGCCCGACATCCCTGGATCATTTTCTGGCTGCCCGTATGGCTGGTGCGCGGCCGCGCGTATCTGAAAGCCCGGCTGGCGGACCACGCCCGCGTCGATCCGGCGACCCTGCCGTACCGCAAGACGGTTATCGACTTTCTTGTCGCTGAGAAAAAGACGGGAAGGCAAGTGGTGCTGGTCACCGCCAGCAATGAAAGGCTGGCCGCACAGGTCGCCGAACACCTCGGTTTTTTTGATCAGGTTTTTGCGAGTTCCGAACAGGACAATCTGAAAGGCCGGCACAAGCGGGAGTTTCTGCAACAAACCTTTCCCGACGGTTACGACTACATTGGCGACAGCCGTGCCGATCTTTCGGTCTGGGAAGGTGCTGATCAGGCCTTCCTGGTGGAGCCCGCCAGAGGATTGGAAGAGCAGGTCAAAACCCGCCGCGACGCGGTCACCACCCTGGTGCCGAAACAGCGCCATCGCCTGGCCCTGATAAAAGCCCTGCGGCCCCATCAGTGGCTGAAAAACCTGCTGATTTTTTTGCCGGTGCTGGCGGCCCACCAGTGGACTTCCGGCCCCGCACTGACGGCTTCGGTGCTGGCATTTGTTGCCTTCAGCCTGGTGGCCTCCGCCAATTACCTGATTAACGACCTGCTGGATCTGCAAGCCGATCGGCATCACCCCCGCAAGCGCTTCCGGCCCATGGCGTCCGGCCGGGTGGGCATCATCATGGCGCTGATCACGGCGGCGGTCCTGATTGTCTCCGGCTTCTGGCTCGCCTACTTCATCAAGCCTGCGTTTTTCCTGGTGTTAATCGGCTACTACGTCGCGACCCTGAGCTATTCGCTGTGGCTGAAGCGCCGACTGATGATTGATGTTTTGCTGCTGGCCCTGCTCTACACCCTCAGAATTATTGCCGGCGGCGTCGCTGCCTCGATCATGCTGTCCAACTGGCTGGTATTTTTCTCGCTGTTTCTGTTCTTTTCGCTGGCGCTGGTCAAGCGCTATTCCGAGCTGGTCAACAGCCAGTCCGGACCGGAAGAGACCCGCCGCCGGGCCTATGAGGATCGGGATTTGCCGATCCTCGCCGGCTTCGGCATTACCAGCAGCCTGGCCGCAACCCTGGTCATGGCTCTGTATGTACAAAGCGCCGATGTTGTCGCCCTGTACCAGCACCCGCAAGTGCTCTGGGCTTTGTGTCCGATCCTGCTCTACTGGACCAGCAAGATCTGGATCCTCGCCAACCGGGGCAAAATGCACGACGATCCCCTGGTCTATGCGGCGCGGGATCCGAAAAGTCTGTTGACCATCGGCTTCGCTCTGGTCGTGATTCTGGCGGCCCTGTGAGTCACGGCCACTACAACTGGAGCCGCCAGCCGCGCACCGACTCGGCAATTACCTTGCTGCGCTGGCAGTCTGACCGCCTGCCCCGGGAGACTTTCCTGCCTTACGGCAATGGCCGCAGTTACAGCGATGTCTGTCTCAATGACGGCCACACCCTGCTCGACTGCAAACCCCTTGACCACCTGATCGCTTTTGACCGGGACACCGGCATTGTCGAGGTGGAGGCCGGAACGCTACTGTCGGATTTGCTGGCGGTCATTGTGCCGGCAGGCTGGTTCCTGCCGGTCACCCCCGGCACCCGGTTCGTGACCATCGGCGGCGCCATCGCCAACGATGTTCACGGCAAGAACCATCAACACGCCGGCAGCTTCGGCTGTCATCTGCTCAGTCTGGAACTGCAGCGCTCCGATGGCACCCGGCTGTCCTGCTCGGCAACGGAAAACGAGGACTGGCTGGCCGCGACCATCGGCGGTCTCGGCCTGACCGGCGTTATCGTCCGCGCCACCTTGCAGTTGATCCCCATCGGCTCGGCCCGTCTTGACGTCAGCCACCGGCCCTTCCGGTCCTTCGCGGAATTTCTGGAGCTGTCGGACAGCAGCAATGCCCAATATACCGTTGCCTGGCTCGACACCACCCCGGCCGGAAGCGACCTGCGGGGAATTTTCAGTGCCGGCGATTTTTGCGACGACGGCGATTTTTCGCCCGCGGATCCGCGCAGTCGCGATCTGCCGTTCCTGCAGCCCTTTTCCCTCCTCAACCGGATCAGCGTGCCACTGCTGAACCGGCTCTGGTTCGAGCGCAACCGCAAGCCCCGGCAGCGGGCCGAACACTATCAGCAATTCTTTTACCCCCTCGACGGGATCGGTAACTGGAACCGGGCCTACGGGCGACACGGGTTTCTGCAATACCAGTTTGTGGTGCCGGAAGCGGCTGCCGAAGATCTGATCCGGGAATTTCTGGAGCAGACCAAAAGGCTGGGCGCCGTCTCCTTTATCAGCGTGCTGAAAAAGTTCGGCGACCGCCCCTCGCCCGGGCTGCTCAGTTTTCCCCGATCCGGCATTACCCTGGCGGTGGATTTCAACCTGCCCAATCCGGGCCTGCTCAAATACCTCACCGACTTTGACCAACGGCTGGTCGCCGCCGGCGGCGCCACCTATCCGGCCAAAGACGGCCGGCTCGAGGGCAAGACTTTCCGGGAGTTTTTCCCGGCCTGGCAAGAATTTCTCCGCTATCGGGATAGCGGCATCAACTCGGACTTCTGGCGGCGCATCGAGCCGGCACTGCTCAAAGGTAGCAACACATGAACAGGATTATGGTGCTGGGCGCGACTTCCTCCATTGCGCAAATGACGGTTCGCAAGCTCATTAAAGACGGAGATCAGATCTGTCTGCTGGCCCGGGACGGGGCGGCGCTGGACATAGTGGCGGCGGATCTCAAGGCCCGCCATCAGGTCACGGTCACCACCCGGGTTGCCGATCTGGCCGATCTGGACGCCATCGCGGATAACTACCGCGAGGCGACTGCGGACCTCGGGCCGCCGACCCTGGCGCTGCTCGCCTATGGCAGTCTGCCGGATCAGGCGGCGACGGAGTCCGATCCCGCTGCTGCCAAGCAGGCGCTGACTGTGAATTTCACGTCCGCCTGCCTGTGGCTGTCTTTGCTCGCGCAGGATATGGAGCAGGCGGGCACCGGAACCCTGGTCGCCATCTCCTCGGTGGCCGCGGATCGGGGCCGCAAAAGCAACTATAC
>JASBTO010000179.1 GCA_030148365.1 Kangiellaceae bacterium | reverse complement strand
AGGGCCAGAAATTCCGGCTGAATATCGCCGATACCTTCATTTTTGGCCTTCAGGAACAACCCGACATTGGCTTCCCGGAAACGGTAAATGGATTGCATCGGATCGCCGACCAGAAACAGGGTACGGCCATCGCCCGGTTGCCAGCCGGCGGTGAGTTTTTCCAGCAGGTGAAACTGGCTCCAGGAGGTATCCTGGAATTCGTCGACCAGCAAATGGCTGATCCGGTAGTCAAGCTTCAGCGCCAGATCCGTCGGCTCGCCGGGCTCACCGAGGGCACGGTTGGCGGCCAGGGCCATTTCCACGAAATCCACCTGACCCGCTTCCCGGAACTGCAACATGAGCCGGGCCGCCGCCTGGGGCAACAGGTTCAACAGGGCTTCGATCAACTGCCACTGCTCGTCGCCATAGACCGCAACCGGCAACTTTCTGACATCCTCAAGACACCCGGCAACTTCCGATCTTTCACCGAGATCCGCCATCAGCTCGGAAAATGCTGCCTTGCGCTCCTTGAACAGGGCTTTCTGATCAGCCCCCTGGGCCGCACCCTGCGCCGGAAAGCCGAGATTGGCGTTCGCGGACTTGCGCAAGGTCGTCTTGCTTTTGGTCAGGCAGAAATTGGCCAATGCCTGCCAGGCCGGGAGCCAGTCTGCATCGGCTTCGGGAAAATCTGTCAGTTCCCGTAGCGCGGCCAGCTCCGAGTCCGGCGTCAGGTGAGCGCCGGCAAAGTGCACCAGTCCCATCAACCCTTCCCGCTCGGCCCGGTTAAGGGCATCCGCGGCACTTTGCAGGCGGCTTTCGACCAGATCCCGCAAACTTCGCTCGAGCGCACGGCGGTTGAGTCCGGACTCGCCACTGCCGATCAACCGCAACCATTGGTCCCGTTTGGCGAGCATGTTGGCAATCAGATCAACACAGAGAGGCACCTGATTATCAAGGTGGGCCAGCAGCAACGCCAATTCCGGCGTGGCTTCCCGGGCCCGGATTTCCAGCACCAGATCCAGTGCCGCCGCCCGGTACAACTCCGCCGGCTCTTCGCAGATACTGACGTTGGCGCCGAAGCGGGTCAGTACCGGCATCTGCGCACTGAGGCTGCTGCACAGGGAATCGATGGTCTGGATCTTCAGCCGATCCGGCGATTGCAACAGGCCCCAGCCAAGCTCCTGATCCTGCGCCATGACCGCACCGGCCAACTGCCAGGTCTGGCGCCGGTGGGGCGCCTCCGGCTCGGGCCCGGTGGCGGCAGCGAGTGCATCGAGGATCCGGTTACGCATTTCCCGGGCGGCTTTGCGGGTAAAGGTAATGGCGATGACTTCTTCCGGCGCCTGCACCTTCGCCAGCAGTTTCAAGACCCGCTGGGTCAGCAGTTCGGTCTTGCCGGAGCCTGCGGGCGCCTGCACGAGGAAGGAAGTTTCCGGCGACAGAGCCCGGTTGCGAGCCGCCTGATCCGGGATCGTCCGGGGTGTCTCGCTCATGATGCATCCTCCCCGGTGCCGGGCTCGGCTCCCGCGAGCCGCTCGTCGATCCGGCAAATGGGCTGCAGATGACAATACTGACAGGATTGGGGTTCGACCCGGGCGACGCCCGCTTCGAACTCCGCAGCCAGGCTTTCCAGGATCTGGCGCCACTCCTGCAGCGCCTGCTCCAGAGATTGGGGAAACTCGTCCTTGAGGCCGTCAAAGGCCGTCATGCCCGGAGCCACATCGGCGTCCTCGGCCACGCCGACGTATTTCGGCTCGTCGGCGCGGGCCTGCATGAAAGCCACGCCGGCGACTTGTGTCCGCTCGGCGAGCGCATAGAGGGGCAACTGGGGCTCTTCCGGACGTGCACCGAAAATGCCTTTCAGTTTGGGTTTTCCGGTTTTGTAATCAATGACCAGATGCCCGCCCTCGACGGCGTCAATCCGGTCAATTCTGGTTTGCACGGCCAGGTTACCGACCTGCAAGTCGCTCACTTTCTCCAGAGCCACCACGGTAAACGGAGGCCGGGTACTTTCAAGCTCCAGCAGCTTTTCCAGCAGAAACTGCAGCCGGTGTTTTTCAATGTCGGCAAACTCGGCGCTGTGCAGCCAGGGCGCGACCCGGCGCTGCTTCTCGATGGCCGCCTCGATCGCATCAGCCACAGTACCGGCGCGGCCAGCCTCGTCGAGTTCGAGCAACCGCTGCTGACTGCCAAGCTCCCGCCACAGAAATTCCAGCGCCAGATGGACCAGGTTGCCCCGATCCAGCGCATCCAGGCCGGCTTCGGCTTCTTCCATGGGCCAGGCACTGAGGCGATAGCGCAAATAGGCCTGAATGGGACAATTGGCCTGCGCCTTGAACAGGCCACTGCCGCCCCGGATACGCTGCCCCGCCAGGGGCAAACCCAAATCATCGGCAAAGACTTCCCGCTGCCGGCTGCGGAACAGCACATCGGTCAGTGGCGGCATTTGCAGTTCCGCGGACGATTTATCAGCTTCCGACACCGCGGTATTATCTGAATCCCGAGCCTGCAATTCTTCCAGCAACGGACTCGGCCGCAGTTCCTCATCGCCCCGGCGGGCAGCATGACTGAGCACCACTTCCGGCGCGGCGTCGATCAGATTGGCAAGCAGGATGCGGCCATACTTGAGTTCCTGATCCGCGGACACGCCCGGCATGCCCGCCGCGCGCTGCACCGCTCTCGGAATATAGGGGTTGGCCTGCAGGGGCGCCGGTAATACCTCGTCCGTCAGCCCGCAGATCCGGACGGCGTCGAATTCGAGCCCCACCGCTTCCAGCAATCCCATCACCTGGACGGGCGCCGACGGTGTCTGGGGATGGAAGTCCGCCGCACGGGCCAGCTGACCGAGTGCCTGCGCCGCTTCGGTGAGACTCCAGCTTTTACAGACCAGTTGCAGTCCGGCCAGTTGCGCAAGCAGTTGCAGGAAGGCTTCCCGCAACTGAAATTCCCGGCTGTCGAGGCTGCGCTGTCCGGGCCAGCCAAGGGCGTCAAGGTAATCACTGAATAGCTGCGCCCATTCCGACGGCGGTAACTTGCCGGCATCCTCGATACATTCCCGGGCGATTTGCAGACGGCGGCGCAACAGGGGCGCTTTCGGATCCTCCGCCTCAATACGCAACAATTCACGAATAGTGAGCCGGTCGAGACCAAACTGGCGCAGCTTTTTATCGAGTTCGGCGCGGGCCTGGAATTCGCTTTCTCCGTCCCCCAGAAATGGCGATAGCAACCACCCCGTCGCGTCCCCCCGGGACAGGCCGCCGGCGGCCAGACGCAAACTTGCCAGCGCCGTGGTCACCAGAGGTTCCCCGGCGAGATTGTCGCCGAGAGAGACTTCGTGCCAGGGCTGGCCCGAGTGGGGCAACAACCAGTCATTGGGCGATAGCTGATGCTCCAGAATAACTTCGAATTCGGCCTTGCTGGCCCGCAAATCCGGCACCAGGATGGCAATCTTGCGCGCGCCGGACGACAATTTCTTCTCTGCCCAACGGGCCGCGGCCCGGAGCTCCGCTTCCGGAGACGGCGCGGTGTCAATAACCAGCTGCCGGTCGTCGCCGGATCGTTCGAAGTCCCGCAGGGTGACGCCCAGGTTTTTCAGCGCGTCGAGGAACGCCTGTTGCTGCGGGGTCAGGGTTTCAAAGCCCGCCAACCAGAGTTCGCGGGGCAAATCGTCCTTGATGAGATCCAGACGTTGGGTGAGCAGACTCAGCAACTGGGAAGATTCCAGCCAGTCCCGCTCCTGTAATTGCCGGTTGAATTGCCGCGCCCAACCGGCGAATTCCCGGGCGTCCAGATCCGTGTCGGGCAAGGCCTCCAGCGACACTTCGTATTGCTGCAGCAGCTGCCAGGCATCGAGGGCTTTTTGCGCCGTCGGACGCACCTGCAGCAATACCGCAAAGTCGGAACACTCAATGATCTCGCTCCAGAGCGCGATCGCCTGCTCCTGACCGAGTTGGATCGGCGGGGTCTCGCCGGCAAAGGCGAGTTGCTCCTGCATCTGCTGCCAACAGCGGCTGCAGAAAGCGGTAAAGGGCAGCAGGTCCGGCGCCTGCCAGACTTCATGGGTTGCGCCCTGGATCTGGTTGTAAGTGTCGAGCAGATGGCGGCTGAGGCGCTGGCTGCCGGTCACCAGGGTCACATCGGGCCGGGCCGACAAATCGGCTATGGGATAACGGCTGTGCATATCAGGAACAGTTAACGATCAGGCGGCCGTGGTGTTTGCGATCCAGCAACTCGGCGAATACCGGTGAGACATCCTTGAGGGGAACTTCCTTTGACAGGATGGCCTCCAGATTATCGGGCCTGAAATCCTTGCCCAGGCGCTCCCATATTTCCCGGCGCAGGGGCATCGGGCAATTGGTGGAACTGATCCCGAGCAGGCTGACGCCCCGCAGGATCATGGGAAAGACGGTGGTATCGAGATCGGGACTGGCCGCCATGCCGATACAGGCGAGATTGCCCCACAACTGGGTATTGGCCAGCAGCCGGGCCAGCAAATCGCCGCCGACACTGTCGATGGCACCGCCAAAGCGCACCGACTCCAGCGGCCGCTCGCCGAGTTCCATGGCTTCCGGCGACACCACCTTGCAGGCGCCGAGGCGCACCAACTCCGGCGCGAAATCCTCGCGGCTGCTGATGGCAACCACTTCGTAACCGAGCTTTGAGAGAATGGCTATGGCCGATTGCCCTACCCCGCCGCTGGCGCCGGTAATGGCGATGGGCCCGAGCTCCGGATGCTGGCCATTGACCTCCATTCGGTGCACGGCAAGCGCCGCGGTAAAGCCGGCAGTGCCGAGGATCATGGCTTCCCGGAGGCTGAGGCCGGACGGCAATGCCATCAGTATATCGCCGGAGACTCTGGCGAACTGGGCGAGGCCGCCGTCGATGGTTTCGCCCAGGCCGCAGCCGTTGGCGATTACCTTGTCCCCCGGCTGGAAGTCGGGATGTTCGGAGGACTCCACTTCCCCGGCCAGATCGATCCCCGCATTGAGGGGAAAGCTGCGCATGATCTTGCCGCGCCCGGTGGCCGCCAGCGCGTCCTTGTAGTTGATGGAGGAGTAATGCACCCGGACCACGACGTTGCCTTCGCTGAGATCCGTGAGGTCGAGATGATCGAGGCGATGTTCAATCTTGTCGTTTTTGTAAACCCGGCAGGCCAGAAAACTCAAGGCAATTCTCTCCGTTGGCTGATGGTGCGAAAAGTCAGGTTAATCCTCGGCTGTTCAATCTGTGGCTGTTTCGGCACCTGGTGTTGCCAGTGATGCTGAGTGTCACCGCGCATGATCAACACTGATCCATGACCGAGTTCGAGTTTATAGCGGCCACGGCGGTTTGTCTTGTGCCGAAGGTTAAATAGCCGGGCGGCGCCAAAACTGACGGACGCGATGACCGGCTGCCGGCCAAGCTCCCGCTCTTCGTCGCTGTGCCAGGCGACACTGTCGCGGCCATCGCGGTACAGATTTGCGAGCACACTGTTGAAGCGGGTTTCCGCCAGTTCCTGGGCCGTCTCGCGGATCCGTTGCAGATCCGGCAGCCAGGCGTTGGGCCGGTGACGAATGCCGGAATACTGGTACTCGGTACGTTCGTCGCCGTACCAGGCGGTCAGGCGCGGCACCGGGATCTCCCTGCCGGCAATGCGGATAGTCTCCTTCCGCCAGGCAAGCTCCCCCAGCAGCTTTTCGAGCAGCTCATCGGCGCGCTCTCGGGCAAAGGCGGCAGGGACGTAGACCAGTTCCGCGTCCGGCAGCCGGATCACTTCCGGCTGTGCCGAAACATCAGGAAACAAGGTATTCTGGTCCAAAGGCGTAACACTCATCATACTCACAGGTCCACAAACTCAAGTTAAGGCATCGGCTGGGCGATTTCCATGATGAAGCGACTTTTCTCACTACTGGCCCTGGCGCTGATCCTGCTCGGCGGCTTTGTCATGATGCAGTACCGCCAGGCGGAGTATCAAGGCGAGGACTGGACCCTGGCACGCACCGACGGCTCCACCGTGACCCTGTCGGATTATCAGGGCCAACCCGTGCTGCTGGTATTCTGGGCGACCTGGTGCCCCTACTGCAAAAAGTTGCTGCCGGGCAT
>JASBTO010000166.1 GCA_030148365.1 Kangiellaceae bacterium | reverse complement strand
CCGGACTGCAGCATGGCGATCATCTTGTACCAGGTCTCGTACATTTCCCGGCCGTAGATCCCCTTGATGATCAGGCCCTTGAAGATCACCTTGTTCCAGTCGATGGCGGTGTCGCCGGAAGGAATGCCCAGCATGGCAATCTTGCCGCCGTTGTTCATGCAGTCGAGCATGTCGCGAAAGGCGCTCGGTACGCCGGACATTTCCAGTCCTACATCGAAGCCTTCCTTCATACCAATTTCGGACATGACATCCTTGATTTTTTCCTTGCTGACGTTGACGGTGCGGGTCGCGCCCATTTTTTCAGCAAGCTCCAGCCGGTAGTCGTTAACGTCGGTAATCACCACGTTGCGCGCGCCGACATGCCGGCAAATGGCCGCCGCCATGATACCGATGGGGCCCGCGCCGGTGATCAGCACGTCCTCGCCTACCAGATCAAAGGACAGGGCAGTGTGGGTCGCGTTTCCCAGCGGATCGAGGATCGCGGCCACGTCATCAGAAATATTGTCCGGGATCCTGTAGGCATTTTCCGCCGGGATCACCAGGTATTCGGCAAAGGCGCCCGGGCGATTGACCCCCACGCCGATAGTATTGGGACACAGGTGGCGGCGTCCCGCCCGGCAATTGCGGCAATGGCCACAGGTAATGTGGCCTTCACCGGACACCCGCTCGCCGACCTTGAAGCTCTTGACCTCGGCGCCGACGGCTTCAATAACGCCGACATATTCATGACCGACGGTCATGGGTACCGGAATCGTATTTTGCGACCATTCGTCCCAATGGTAGATATGCATGTCGGTACCGCAGATCGCGGTCTTGTGAATCCGGATAAGCACATCGTTATGTCCCAGCTCCGGACGTTTGCCATCGACCATCCAGATCCCGGGTTCCGCTTTGGCCTTGCTCAGGGTTTTCATATGACCCCCAGTTCCTTGCCGACTTTCTCGAAGGCGGCGATGGCCTGGTCAATATGGCTGCGATCGTGGGCGGCGGACATCTGGGTGCGGATGCGGGCCTGCCCTCTCGGCACCACCGGGAAGGAAAAGCCGATGACATAAATCCCTTCCTCGAGCATCTTGTCGGCAAACTTCTTGGCAAGAGACGCATCTCCGAGCATTACCGGAATGATCGGGTGCTCACCGGGCACCAGATCAAAGCCGAGCGCGGTCATCTTTTCACGGAAATAGCTGCTGTTGTCACGCAGCTTCTGGCGCAATTCGTCGCCCTCTTCGAGCATGTCGAGGACCTTCAAGGAGGCCGAGGCGATGACCGGCGCGAGAGTATTGGAGAACAGGTAGGGGCGGGAGCGCTGGCGCAACCACTCGACAATTTCCTTGCTGGCGGAGGTGTAGCCGCCGGACGCGCCGCCGAGGGCTTTGCCGAGGGTGCCGGTAATAATGTCGACCCGGTCCATGACCCCGCAGTGCTCGTGGCTGCCCCGGCCTTTCTCGCCGATAAAGCCCACCGCGTGAGAGTCGTCGACCATGACCATGGCGTTGTATTGGTCGGCCAGATCACAGACGCCCTGGAGGTTGGCGATAATGCCGTCCATCGAAAAGACGCCATCGGTAACGATCAGTTTGTAGCGGGCGCCGGCTTCATCGGCGGCTTTGAGTTGCGCCTCGAGATCGGCCATGTCGTTGTTGGCATAGCGAAACCGCTTGGCCTTGCACAACCTGACGCCGTCAATGATAGAGGCATGATTCAGGGCATCGGAGATAATCGCGTCCTCGGGCCCGAACAGGGTCTCGAACAGCCCACCGTTGGCGTCAAAACAGGAGGAGTAAAGGATGGTGTCTTCCATGCCCAGGAAGTTGCTGATGCGCTTTTCCAGCTCCTTGTGCACGTCCTGGGTACCGCAGATAAAGCGCACCGAGGCCATGCCGTAACCGTAGCGATCCAGCGCTTCGCGGCCCGCGTCAATCAGCGCCGGGCTATTGGCCAGGCCGAGGTAGTTGTTGGCGCAAAAGTTGAGTACATTCCGGCCGCTGGCGACATGTATGTCCGCTTGCTGCTGGGAGTCGATAACCCGTTCTTCCTTGTAGAGCCCGGTTTCGTGAAGTTCCTGAATCTGTTCCTGGAGATGTGCCTTGAAATCGGCGGTCATAAAGGGTCCTTGTGGGGATCTGGGTGAATTTGGCAGTTGGGGGATTTTATCATTAAATTTGGGAGGTTTCGCCCTGTCGGGCCCGGTGACTTTAGGAAAGTCACCAAATCAGGATCGCGGGGGGCGCCCCGCAAGCGCCCGACTTTGGTTACGGCCAAAGTAGGCAAAACCACTGCTCCGGATCAGCCGCGCTTCTATCTTCGGCACTTGCCTTGTAGCCCGGATGTAGCTTCGCGGAATCCGGGGCATTGCAGAACGTACAAGATTGAATCTTTCGCACCACAAACCAAAGGCTGATCACCCCACATACACCCACCAGGCGAACCAGCCGATCCCCAGCACCATGAAGATTTGAGAACGCCAGGTTCGTCCATTGAGTAACCAGATCCCGGCACCAAGGATTAATAATCCGGACGGCGCCGCGAGATATGCACCGACTTTCGCCCACTGCGCGCAGTCGACCGAACGGCCAGGGCAAAACCAAATGCCAGAGATAAACCAGCCAGCGATCAACATGATGATAACGCCGAGCAGGATTTCCAGATATGCGACAATTTTCATAGCTTTACCTTCTCGCGAAAAATTTCACCGGGAGTCTCTTTCAGGATTTCACAGACCATTCTCGCAGGTTTTTGCCAACCTTAAAAAGGTAGCACACCACCGACAGTTATCAATTACCTGCCAACCCTTTTCTCTAGCCGTCATTATCACCAGGCCAATCGAACAAAAAGCGTCAGCTCCCTTCTACAGTGCTACCTGTATAGACAATTCAAGCAGCGAATCTTATGCTT
>JASBTO010000152.1 GCA_030148365.1 Kangiellaceae bacterium | reverse complement strand
GCGGCCTGGTCGGCGCGTCCCTGGCGCTGGCGCTCGCCGAGCCGCAGCGTCGGATCGCGGTGATTGAGGCGGTCCCGCCGGGCACGGACAATCAGCCCAGCTTTGATGATCGATCCGTGGCACTGTCCCTGGCGTCCCGGCGGATCCTCTCAAGCCTGGACCTCTGGCCGTTATTGGCGGCCGAGGCAGAACCCATCACCCGGATCCATGTCTCGGATCGCGGTCATTTCGGACTGGCCCGTCTGTGCGCGGAAGAGAGCGGCGTTGACGCCCTGGGCCATGTCATTGAAAACCGGGTGCTGGGTCGTGTCCTGCACGAGCAATTTCGGCTGCGGGACAATATTACCCTGATCACGCCGGCGCGGATCCTGGCCTTCAGCCAGGGCGCAGACCGGATCCGGGTCGACATTGAAGAAAAGGGCGATACCCGGTCCCTTGACGCCGGTTTGCTGATCGCGGCCGATGGCGCCCGCTCGACACTTCGCCAGATGGCGCACATCAAAACCCTCGATCACGATTACGGGGTCGATGCCCTGGTCGCCAATATCTCGACCCAACTGCCTCACGAGCGCCGTGCCTTCGAGCGCTTTACCGAGGCCGGTCCTCTGGCGCTGTTGCCCCTGACGGGCAATCGCCTGTCGCTGGTCTGGTCCCTGCCGAGAAACCGGGCAACCCACCTGCAGTCGGCATCTGACGCACACTTTATGGCCGAACTGGAAGCTGCTTTCGGCATGCGCCTGGGCAGAATCCGGCGGGTGGGCAAACGCTCCCGCTTTCCTTTGCATCGACTGCGCGCCTGCCTGCGTTATCAGGGGCGGCTGTTGTTGATCGGCAACGCGGCCCAGAATCTGCACCCCGTCGCCGGTCAGGGCTTCAATCTGGCGCTCCGGGATTTGGCGTGGCTGGCGGAAACCCTGGCGGGCGAGACCGATCCGGGAGCCCTGCCGGTGCTGCGGCGCTATGAAGACCGGCGCAGCCAGGACCAGACCCTCACCCTGGCGCTCACCGACACGCTGGCCCGGGGCTTTCGCGGTCAGGGTTTTGCCCAGGTGATGATACGCAATGCGTTGTTGAGCCAGCTGGATCTGTTACCGCCCGTCAAGCGCCAGTTTGCCGCTCATGCCATGGGTTTTGTCGGCCGGGTGCCGCGTCTGGCTCGCGGTCTGCCACCGGGAGAGCCCCATGTCGAATTATGATCTGGTAATTGTCGGTGGCGGCATGGTCGGCCTGTCTCTGGCCGCGGCCCTGCGCGACAGCGATCTGCGGATTGCGGTGGTGGACGGCAAGCCGGTCGCGACCGAGTGGCCCGCGGATTCGGTGGACATGCGGGTCAGTGCCATCACCCGGGCTTCCCAATACCTGTTCGAGCACACCGGCGCCTGGGCGGGTATCGGGACTGAGGAGCGCTCTCCCTATCGGGCCATGGAAGTCTGGGACGGGCAGGGCACTGGCCGGATCCGGTTTGACGCGGCAATGACCGAGCAGCCGGATCTGGGGCACATCCTCGAAAACCGGGTGCTGCGGCGGGCCTTCTGGCAACGCCTGCAAGGCGCTGCCAATGTTGATTTGCGGATCCCGGAACGCTGCGCGTCGGTGCGGCGGGGGGAACGCCGGGCGCAATTACAACTCGAGGGCGGCGAAACCCTGTCCGCCCGATTGCTGGTGGCTGCCGACGGCGCCAATTCCTGGCTCCGGCAACACAGCGACATCGGCCTGCACAGTGAAAGCTACGAACAAAGCGCCCTGGTCGCCACCGTGCGCACAACCGAGCCGCACCGACAAACCGCCTGGCAGCGATTTAGCCAATACGGTCCGCTGGCATTTCTGCCTCTCGTGGATCCGCATCTGTGCTCTATTGTCTGGTCGCAAGACACCGATCAGGCTGCCGACCTGATGGCGCTGCCGACGGCAACCTTCGAGGAACGCCTGACCAGCACCTTTGAGGGGCAACTCGGAAGCGTGACCCTGGCCAGCCAGCGAGCGGCCTTTCCGCTGCTCGCCCGCCGGGCGGAGACATTGACCGCGCCGCGGCTGGCGTTGATTGGTGATGCCGCCCACACCTTGCATCCGCTCGCCGGGCAGGGCGTCAACATCGGCTTCACCGATGCCGCGGCTCTTGCCGGGCAATTGCTTGACGTGCATGGGCGGGGCGGTGATATCGGCGCCCGGGCCCATTTGCGTCCCTGGGAGCGCTCCCGGATTTCGGATATCCGCCTGATGATGGCCATGATGAAGGGCTTCAAGGAATTGTTCGGCAGTGATCATCCGGGGATCCTGATGGCCAGGAATCTGGGGCTGAGCGGCGTGGATCGCCTGCCGCTGGCCAAACGACTGCTGATGCGTCACGCCCTGGGTCTGGCGGGCGAATTACCGGCCCTTTGCCGGCAACCGTGAGCCGGAAACGCCGCCAGAGCGCTGCAGGCCGGGCGCTTTCGTCAAAGTCCGTCGCGGCGATTTCGAGGTTCTCAGCCAGAAGCTATCCCGGTATAATGCCCGCCCATCCAAAAGTCACCCGGCCTGATCCCCGGCCTCACAGGGAGAATTCATGGTTTCCAAGACACCTTTCCATGCCTCGCATCTGGATGCCGGCGCCCGCATGGTGGATTTCGGCGGCTGGGACATGCCCATGGCCTATGGCTCCCAGATCGAAGAGCATCATCAGGTCCGCCAGGATGCCGGCATGTTCGATGTCTCCCACATGACCGTGGTCGACGTCACCGGCGCTGCGGCCCGGGATTACCTGCGCCATCTGATCGCCAACGATGTCGGCAAACTGAGCTTGCCCGGCAAGGCCATGTACGGCGCCATGCTCAACGAGTCCGGCGGCGTCGTCGATGATTTGATCGTCTACTATTTTGACGAAAACCATTATCGGGTCGTGGTCAATGCCACTACCCGGGACAAGGACATGGCCTGGATGACCAGGCAGACGACAGGTTTCGACGTGGCCCTGAAGGAGCGTACCGATCTGGCCATGCTGGCCGTGCAGGGTCCCAACGCCCGGGACAAAACCGGCGCCATTCTGAGCGACGAGCAACGTGTCGCGGTCGCCGATCTGAAGATTTTCCAGGGCGTGGAGACGGGCGATCTGTTTATTGCCCGCACCGGCTATACCGGTGAAGACGGCTATGAGATCATGCTGCCCGCGGAGCAGGCAGGCAGTATCTGGGATGCCCTGGTCAAGGCCGGGGTGCAGCCCTGCGGACTGGGCGCGCGGGATACCTTGCGTCTCGAAGCCGGCATGAACCTGTACGGCAACGATATGGACGAAAGCATTTCTCCTCTCGCTGCCAATATGGGCTGGACCATCGCCTGGGAGCCTGAGGATCGGGACTTTGTCGGTCGCCGTGCGCTGGAGCAGCAGAAAACAGACGGCATCGGTGAGAAGCTGGTCGGTCTGGTGCTGGAAGAGCGTGGCATCATGCGGGCGGGCCAGAAAGTGGTCACCGAAGATGGCGGCGAAGGCGTTATCACTTCAGGGACCATGTCGCCAACGTTGGGCAAGTCCATCGCCATGGCCCGGGTGCCGGAAAATGCCGGCGACGAGGTGCAGGTGGAAATCCGCAACAAGCGCCTGCCGGCAAAGGTGGTGGCGCCGGGTTTTGTACGCAAAGGCAAGGCTTTGGTGTAAACTTCACCGAAGAAAATTTCCCGAGAACAGGTAACCAGAAATGAGCGAAATTCCCTCCGAACTGAAATATGCCAAGAGCCACGAATGGGCCCGCCTCGAAGACGACGGCACGGTCACGGTTGGCATCAGCGATCACGCCCAGGCGCTCCTGGGTGATGTGGTGTTTGTCGAATTGCCCGAAGTTGATGCGGAAGTCAGCGCCGAGTCGGAAGTCGCAGTAGTTGAGTCGGTAAAAGCGGCGTCCGATGTTTATACGCCGGTAACGGGCACCGTGGTGGCTATCAACGAGACCCTGGAAGACGCACCGGAAACCCTGAACAATGATCCCTATGTCGACGGCTGGATGTTCAAAATTGAACCTTCCGATACCGCCGAGCTCGACGGGCTCCTGTCCAGCGATGACTACGCCGAGTCGATAGCGGACGAATAGAAACCCGGTACCTGTGCGCCCCGGACCCGGCTTTGACAGTCCGCCCGGGGGCGGCAAGTGAGGTACACCGGGGCGCCCAGGGCGCCCTTGACCCGTAAAGCCTCGACACCTGTTGGGGCTTTTTCTGTTGTTGGAATAACTCAAGAATGACTACTGGTGGCAGCATGCAAGCATCTCGCACTCTGGCGGAGCTGGAACAGACAACCGACTTTATCAATCGTCACATTGGCCCGAGCGAGGATGAGATCGAGGCCATGCTGACCGAGCTCGGCCTGTCCTCCCTCGATGAACTGCTGGCGACTACGGTGCCGGCCAAAATCCAGCTGGAGGCTCCGCTGCAATTGCCGGAAGCCAGCCGGGAAGAGGAAGCACTGCATTACCTGAAACAGGTCGCCAGTGAAAACCAGCTGAACAAGTCCTACATCGGGCAGGGCTACTACGGCGTCATCACACCGCCGGTCATTCTCCGCAATGTGCTGGAAAATCCCGGCTGGTACACAGCCTACACGCCCTACCAGCCGGAAATAGCCCAGGGCCGCCTCGAAGCCCTGATCAATTTCCAGCAACTGACCCTGGATCTGACCGGCATGGAACTCGCCAGCGCCTCTCTGCTGGACGAGGGCACCGCCGCCGCCGAAGCCATGGGACTCGCCAAGCGGGTCAGCAAGGCGAAAAAGGCCAACGCCTTCTTCATCGATGAAAATTGCTTCCCGCAGACCCTCGACGTGGTCCGCACCCGCGCCGAACACTTCGGCTACGAAATAATCGTCGGTCCGGCTGCGGAAGCGGCGGAGCACGAAGTTTTTGGCGCCCTGCTGCAGTATCCGGACGCCACCGGCGCGATACCGGATCTGGCGCCGATCATCAGCGCGCTCCAGGACCGCAACGCGATCGCCTGTGTGGCGGCGGACATCATGAGCCTGCTGCTGCTGAAAAGTCCCGGCGAACTGGGGGCCGATGTCGTGCTTGGCAGCGCCCAGCGCTTCGGCGTGCCGATGGGCTTCGGCGGTCCCCACGCCGCCTACTTTGCCACCCGGGATGCCTTCAAGCGCGCCCTGCCGGGACGCATTATCGGCGTTTCCAAAGACAGCAAGGGTAATGCCGCAATGCGCATGGCGATGCAAACCCGGGAGCAGCATATCCGCCGGGAAAAGGCGACGTCCAATATCTGTACCGCCCAGGTATTGCTGGCGAACATCGCCGCCTTTTATGCGGTCTACCATGGCCCGGAAGGCCTGAAAACCATTGCCGGCCGAATCCAGCGGATGACCTCGATCCTGGCGGCCGCGTTGAAGAGCGCCGGACTCGGGACCCTCAATGACACCTGGTTTGATACACTGACCCTGCAGGTCGACGACCGCGAGGGGATCCTTGAGCGGGCCCGGGAAGCCGGCATTAACCTGCGTCTGGACGGCGAGGGCGGTCTCGGGGTGTCCCTGGATGAAACCACTACGCGTGCAGACCTGAAGGCGCTCTACGGCGTGCTGACCGGCAAGGCGGCGGAACTCGATTTTGACGAACTGGACGAGACCGCCCGGGACACCGGGATCCCGGCCGACCAGCGCCGGGACAGTGACTATCTGACGCACCCGGTGTTCAACCAGTACCATTCGGAAACCGAGATGCTGCGGTATCTCAAGCGGCTGGAAAACCGGGATTTGTCCCTGACCCATTCCATGATTGCCCTTGGCTCCTGCACCATGAAACTGAACGCCACCTCGGAAATGATCCCGGTGACCTGGCCGGAATTTGCCAATTTACATCCGTTTGCGCCCGTCGATCAGACCCGGGGCTACGGCAAAATGCTCAAGGAGCTTGGTGGCTGGCTCACGGAAATTACCGGCTACGACGCCGTCAGCATGCAGCCCAATTCCGGTGCCCAGGGCGAATATGCGGGCCTGCTGGCCATCAAGAAATATCATGAGAGCCGCGGTGACAGTCACCGCAACATCTGTCTGATCCCGAGCTCCGCCCACGGCACCAATCCGGCCAGTGCCCAGATGGCGAACATGAAAGTCGTGATCGTCAATTGTGACAGTGACGGTAACGTCGAGCTGGAGGATCTGCGCAAGAAGGCCGAACAGGTCAGCGATAATCTGGCAGCGTTGATGGTGACCTATCCCTCGACCCACGGCGTGTTCGAGGAAGACATCAAGACCATCTGCGAGATCGTTCACGACCATGGCGGCCAGGTCTATATGGACGGCGCCAACATGAACGCCCAGGTCGGGGTTTGCCGGCCCGGCGACATTGGCTCCGATGTGTCCCACCTGAACCTGCACAAGACTTTCTGTATTCCCCACGGCGGCGGCGGCCCGGGAATGGGTCCTATCGGCGTCAAGAGTCATCTGGCGCCGTTTCTGCCGAATCATCCACTGGTGCCCATTGAAGGCTCCCGGGAAGACATGGGCGCAGTATCCGCGGCGCCCTACGGCAGCGGCATGATCCTGCCGATTTCCTGGGCCTACATCCGCATGATGGGCGGTCAGGGGCTGCGTCGGGCAACGTTGGTGGCGCTCCTGAACGCCAATTACATGGCGAAAAAACTGGGCGCCCATTATCCGGTGCTCTATACCGGTCGCAATGATCGGGTGGCCCATGAGTGCATTATCGATCTGCGTCCCATCAAGGCAGAAACCGGCGTCTCGGAAGTCGATATCGCCAAGCGCCTGATGGACTACGGCTTCCACTCGCCGACCATGAGCTTTCCGGTCGCCGGCACCTTCATGATCGAGCCGACGGAAAGTGAGTCCAAGGCGGAAATGGATCATTTCATCGAAGCCATGGTGGCTATCCGCAAGGAAATCAGCGAGATAGGCGCAGGTGATCTTGATGAGCAGGACAACCCCCTCAAGAACGCTCCCCACACCCAGGCCGATCTGCGGGACTGGCAACATGGCTACTCCATCGAGCGGGGCGCCTATCCGACCCGGTGGACCCGGGACGCCAAGTTCTGGCCATCGGTGAATCGCATCGATGACGTGTTCGGGGATCGTAACCTGATGTGCGCCTGCCCGTCGCCGGACGAGTACCGGTAAAAACCGCGCGGGTTTCCCGCCAGCGCATCACTTTATTGGGTGACGGACCCGGTCCGGCGTCAGCCAGGCCGGGCACCAGTCCTGCCAATTATTTCTGTGAAGGCACTCACGGAACCCCCACAAGGTCCCGGCACCGGGTACCTGCCCGCTCTATAATCGACCCGCGTCATTGTCTGCGCCCGACCAGAACTCCGGCCGGGTGTCTTGCAAAAGCACGCCTCCGGAATGCCGGAAACCCGGCATCCAGGTACCTGCAAGGCTACGTTAGATAGCGCCGGTACGAGAACCACTACCTGTAATTCGCCATTTCCCAGTCAGGCGCTCCCGGAAGGAGCGAAGGAGACGTGCCGGAAGTTTTCCGTGCGCGACCGAAGGACCGGGGCAATGCCTGCCTGCGAGAAATTGAGGGCTCCGGAAATACCCGGGGCAAACCGGTTACCCGACAAGTTATCGCTGATCGGGACAATGCTGTTGGCTGAAGTTGATATGAACAGAAGTACATGGTCCGCCTGGTCCGGGCAATTCCATAGTCCGGTCGCGGCGGGATAAATGGTTATGCCGAATCGATCGCCCATCCCTGCTATTGCCATCAAGGCCCTGGTCCTGATCGGGCTGTATCTGCTGACGGGCGGTATGGCCCTGTCCCTGACCCCGGCAGACATTTATCCCGCTCCTGTCTGGCCACCTGCCGGGATAGCTCTCGGAATGCTACTGCTGTATGGCGGACGCCTTTGGCCGGCCGTGCTGGCAGGAGCCTTTGTGCTCCATGCCTGGGGTATCGACGGCTGGCCGGACAGTCTCGGGATCACGCCGCGAGAGATCTTGACCGCCCTTGGGTTGGCGGTTGCCGAGACCTGTCAGGCTGTGGTCGGTTTTATGCTCGTACGCAGGTTCTTCGGCCTGCCAATCAGACTCAACAGGGTCGCGGATATTCTGTTGCTGGCGGTGATCTGTGGGCCCGTGGCCAGCCTGCCTGGTGCCTTGCTCGGCACCCTGACCCTGATGCTGACCGGCGATCCCGGAAACCTGCTGGAAACCGGCAGCTTGGGGATCTGGTGGCTGGCCGGGATTCTCGGCGTGGTGGTATTTTTGCCGTTGGTACTGTTGGCCCCCGGCAAGGCCAACCGGGTGATCTGGAGAGGCAAATCCTCCCGGGGTATACCGGCAATGGCGATAGTGGTGGTGGTCATGCCGCTGGTGCTGACTTTTTTCGCCTGGAAGATGACCTCTGACATTGTCGAGAACCGTAATGCCACCCGCTTCGAGTTGCTGGCGCAAGACAGTGAAAGAGCCCTGTTGAACCGGTTGAATTCCTATAATCAGGCCCTGATCAGTGCCACAGCCTATTATGCAAATACGTCAGCAATGAATCGGGATTTGTGGCGGCAGTATGTGGAAAGTCTGGATCTCGCCGAAAACCTGCCCGGCATCAACGGTATCGGGATGATTGCCAGGAGCCCGGCCGGGTACCAGCACAGCTTGCAGAAGCAGATGCGCAA
>JASBTO010000147.1 GCA_030148365.1 Kangiellaceae bacterium | reverse complement strand
AGACCCGCACCGCCCAGCTGCCATCGCCCAAAGGCTCGCCGAGGGCGACGTACAGATCCCGGAACAGTCCCGGGTCGATCGCAGCTTCGGTCATCACCTGGCCGCTGGCGTTGTAACGGCGCTTTTCCGGATTCAGTCGGGCGATGGTTTCACCCTCTGACAGCACCCGGAACTCACCCCGGGTGGCCAGATAATTGGGACCTCGCAGGTTGCGGATTTTGTCCAGCCGGAACTCATAGGGCCCGACGGCTGCCGCCTGCCCTTCCGCCAGGCGCATGTCTTTTTCAACACTCAGCGCCGAGGTCAGCAAGGCGCCGCAAACGACAACCACCAATCCCAGATGGGCGACAACCATGCCATAGTAGCTCCGGGACAACCGCGCCAGACCGGCGGTTTTGCCGACGCCCGGCCGGGCCTTGTTCTTCAGGTCAAAGAGCAGACTGCCGACAATGGCGCTGGCGAGGGGGATGCCGACGGCCAGATACCAGACCCAAAGACCGCTCGCGAGCCAGGGCAACAGCAAACCGGCCATCAGGCTGATCGCCAACCAGGGCCAGAGTCCCTTGATGACCTGTCCCGCGCTGTTGTTTTTCCACCGCAAACCCTGCCCCAGCGCCATGAGCGCCATCAACGGAAACATGAAGAGGCCGAACATGGGGTTGAAATACGGTGGTCCGACGGACACCGTACCCCAGTTCGCGGCTTCGGCGATCAAGGGATACAAGGTGCCGATAAGCACCATCAGGGTGACCACGGCGAGGAAAATATTGTTCAGCAGCAGCGCCACTTCCCGGGAAACCAGACCATACTCGACACGGGACTGGATACGGGTGGCCCGCATCGCAAAGAGCGTCAGTGACGCGCCTATGACGAGTGCCAGAAAGGCCAGGATAAACTGGCCACGCAAGGGATCCGACGCAAAGGCATGCACCGAAGTCAGCACCCCGGAGCGGACCAGGAAAGTGCCGAGCAGACTCAGGGAAAACGTCATGATAGCCAGCAACACGGTCCAATTCCGGAAGGCACCCCGCTTCTCGCACACCGCCAGGGTATGGATCAGGGCGGTTCCCGCCAGCCAGGGCATGAAAGAGGCATTTTCCACCGGATCCCAGAACCACCAGCCACCCCAGCCCAATTCGTAGTAGGCCCACCAACTGCCCAGCGCGATACCCAGGGTCAGAAACACCCAGGCGGTCAGGGTCCAGGGCCGGCACCAGCGAGCCCAGACATGATCCAGACGACCCTGCATGAGGCCGGCGATAGCAAAGGCAAAGGGCACGACAAAGCCGACATAACCCATGTACAACATGGGCGGATGCACAATCAGGCCGAAGTCCTGCAACAGAGGATTGAGATCCCGGCCGTCGACGGGGAAATACGGCAGCAGGCGGGCAAAGGGATTGGACGTGAACAGGGAAAACGCCAGAAACCCGACGCTGATAATGCTGATGACGCCAAGGACCCGGGCGCGCATGGTCCAGGTCAGGGAGCGGCTGAACAAGGCGACGGCCAGCATCCAGCCCGACAGGATCAGGATCCACAGCAACATCGAGCCTTCGTGAGCGCCCCAAACTGCGGAAATCCGGTAATGCACCGGCAACTCCGAGTTGGAATTGGCCGCCACATAGGCAATGCTGAAGTCATTGTTGACGAAGGCCTGGCAGAGCGCCACAAACGCCACGGCAACGAGCAGGAACTGGGCTGCCGCCAGCCGCGGCGCCATTTGCATCAATGGCGTTGATTGCCGCCAGGCGCCCCAGAGCGGCAGGCAGCTGCCGAGTACCGCGACAACCAGCGCCAGTACCAGACTGTAGTGGCCGATTTCCGCTATCACTGAGCGTCCTTTTTGTCCTTTTTGCCGGCGTTGGCCGGGTGTCCGTATTTCTCGAGACTTTTGGCGACTTCCGGCGGCATGTAATTTTCGTCGTGTTTGGCGAGCACCTTGGACGCGCGAACCTTGCCGCCCGGCAACAACTGGCCTTCCGCGATAATGCCCTGTCCCTCCCGGAACAGATCCGGCAGGATGCCTTCAAATTCCACCGTTATCCGATCCCGGTTATCGGTCACGTCAAAACGCAGCGCCAGGCTGCCGGGTTCCCGGTCAAGCGAGCCGGCCACCACCAGTCCACCTACGCGAATGGTTCGCTCCAGAGGCGCGGCGCCCGCGACTATCTCGCTGGGCGTATAGAAGTGGTCCACTTTCGCGCCGAGGGCATAGAGCACCAGAGCCACGGCGGCGGCAACGCCGGCGGTACCGGCCAGAATGGTGATTAATCGATTGCGTCTGTGTGCTTTCATGATTTGATTCAGGAGTCCTCGGCTGTCTGTTTCACGACAATGCGCCCTGGCGCAACAGCTTGTCGCTCCGGATGCTGGAGACGGATCGTTTCCATCAGTTTCTTTTTTTGCCGGCGCAGTCCGGCTACGATCACCGCCAGGGTCAACAAGGTGGCCCCATAACAGGTCCAGACGTAAGGCGCGTAGCCGCCCATGGCGAGAAAATCTGCGAAGCTTGTAAAACTCATGCTTTCACCAATGCCTTTACCCAGCGGCTGGCGGCTTCCCGCTTCAGGATCTCGTTACGCACCCGACTCATCAGGGATGCTGCGAAAAAGGCAAAAAATGCAGCCAGCATGGTAAATAGCGGCCACAGCATCGAGGCATCGATAGCGGGTTTCTGGAGACGGGAAATTGACGCGCCCTGATGGAGCGTGTTCCACCAGTCCACGGAAAAATGAATGATAGGCAGGTTGACGACACCGACAATTGCCAGTACGGCGGCTGCCCTGTCTGCCTGTGACTGCTCGCTGATCGACTCGTGCAGGGCGATATAACCCAGATACAGGAACAGCAGCACCAGTTCCGAGGTCAAGCGGGCATCCCACTCCCACCAGGTCCCCCAGATGGGCTTGCCCCAGACCGCGCCGGTAAACAGCGCCAGTGCCGTCATGGCGGCACCGATAGGCGCACAGGAGCGGGCCACGGCAAAGGCCATTTTCATGCGCCAGACAAGTGCGATGACACTGGCAATGGCCATGGTCAGATAACAGGCCATGGACAGGAATGCGGCAGGAACGTGCAGATACATGATGCGAACGGTTTCGCCCTGCTGGTAATCGGGAGGCGAAAACAGCAATGCCAGCGCGCTGCCGGCGACGAACAGAAGGACCGTCAGAGCCCAGGTCCAGGGCAACCAGCGACCTGCCAGTTCATAGAACCATTTGGGGGAACCGAGTCTGGAAAACCAAAGCCACATGATTAACTCGTCGATATTTTCAATGCATGACCGGCGGCAACAGGTGCCAACACGAGCGCAAGTATAAAGATTGCAGCCAGTAACGCAAGCTGCCCGTCATAGGGCAAGCCGAGCGACGCAGCCTGGACGCCGCTGCTGCCGAAAATCAGCACCGGAATATAAAGCGGCAGGATCAGCAGACTGACCAGAATGCCGTTGCGGTTGATGCCCAGAGTCAGGCACATGCCGATAGCGCCGATCAGGCACAGGGCCGGCGTACCCAGCAACAAGGTCAACACCATGGCCACCTGGGCGTCGAGTGGCAAGTGCAGCAGCAAGCCGAGCATGGGAGCCACCAGCACCAGAGGCAATCCGGTCAGGAGCCAGTGCCCGATGGACTTGGCCAGAGCCAACAGGGCCGGGGAGCCCGTGGTCAGCAGCAATTGCTCGAGGCTGCCATCCAGATAGTCGCCCTGATAGAAATGTTCCAGAGACAGCAGCGTCGCCAGCAGGGCCGCGACCCAGATCACGCCCGGCGCCAAAAGCGCCAGCTGGTCGGCATCCGGTGACACGGCAAAGGGAAACAGGCTCGTCACCAGCACAAAAAAGACCAGCGGGATCAATATGGCGGCCTTGTTCCGGCCGGCGATGGCGATTTCCCTGCGTAGCAATGCAGCCAGTCTCATGGTGTGGCTTCCTGAATGGCGATTTGCTGATCCGGTCGCACCTGATCAAGGGGCTGATGGGAGGTATAGAGAATAATGCCGCCTTCTTCCCGGAATGCCATCATGGTTGCGGCCAGCCAGTCCCGGGACTCGTGGTCCAGCGCGACCAGCGGCTCGTCGAGGATCCACAGGCGCGCAGGCTCCAGCAGCAGGCGGGCCAGCATCACTTTACGTTGCTGGCCGGCACTGAGGCTGCCGACATACTGGCCGGCATAGCGGGCCAGACCCAGTTGTTCGAGTACCGGTTCGGGGTCGATAACCGGCAACCCCCGCAAGCGCCGGAAGAACCCGAGGTTTTCCGCAATGGACAGCTCGCTTTTCAGGCCCGGCTTGTGGCCAAGATACAGCAGTTCCTGGTGAAAGCGGACCGGGTCCCGGGCTACCGGCTCGCCTTGCCAGAATATGTCGCCGGCTTCCGCCTCACCGAGTCCGCACAGGCAACGCAGCAGACTGGTCTTGCCCGTGCCATTGCCACCCTGCAACCAGGTCAGGCTTCCTTCAGGCAGGGAGAAATCGAGACCATGCAACAACATCCGTCCACCCCGGGACAGAGACAGGCCCCGGCATTCGAGGCCCCGGGTTTGTACTGCGACTTCAGGCAACAGAAGCGTTGCGCGCTTCGAGCAGTGCGGAGACGACGGCGTCACCCATGGCGTCAGTGCCGATTTTCCGGGTACCGTCGGTATAGATATCCGCGGTTCGCAAGCCCTGATCCAGGACACTGCTGACCGCCGAATCAATACGGTCGGCCAGTTCCGGCTGGGCCAGAGAGTGGCGCAACATCATCGCGACGGAAAGGATGGTCGCCAGCGGATTGGCGATGCCTTGTCCGGCAATATCCGGGGCGGAGCCGTGGATCGGCTCGTACATGCCTTTGCCGTCCTTGTCGAGACTGGCGGACGGCAGCATGCCGATGGAGCCGGTCAGCATGGCGGCACAATCGGAAAGAATATCGCCGAACATGTTGCCGGTAACCATGACGTCAAACTGTTTCGGCGCGCGGACCAGCTGCATGGCGGCATTGTCGACATACATGTGGGTCAGACTCACTTCCGGGTATTCCTTGCCCACCCGGGTCAAAACCTCGCGCCAGAGTTCGGTCGCCTCCAGCACATTGGCCTTGTCAACCGAGCACAACCGCTTGTCGCGCAGCATGGCGGTGCGGAACGCCAGATGGGCGACCCGCTCAATCTCGCTTTCCGAGTAAACGTAGGTATTGAAACCTTCCTTTTCGCCATTATCGAGAGTGCGGATCCCGCGCGGCTGGCCGAAATAGATGCCCCCGGTCAACTCCCGGACAATCACGATATCCAGTCCGGCAACGATCTCCGGTTTCAGGGACGACGCGCTGGCAAGCTGGGGATAGAGCAGTGCCGGGCGCAA
>JASBTO010000132.1 GCA_030148365.1 Kangiellaceae bacterium | reverse complement strand
TCACCGCAGCATCGATCACTTCGTCGGCCTTGAGCGGGGTCGACTCCTTAAGGGTCGTCGTCGTGCCGTCTTCGCCAACAAATTCGATTTTCGCATCAGTGGCGGACTGGAGGGTCAGGGATTTTTCCGTCGACCTGAAGTCGCAGTCGTTCATGCTGGCGACGTGGGATTTCGAATCAGCTGACCAGGCGCCCATGGAGTGGGGGTTGTTCTTCGCGTAGTTCTTTACCGAAGCCGGAGCACGTCGGTCTGAGTTACCTTCCCGCAAAACCGGGTTCACCGCGCTGCCCTTGACCTTGTCGTAGCTTTCCTTGATTTGTTGCTCTTCATCGGAACCGGGCTTGTCCGGGTAATCCGGCACGGCAAAGCCCTTGTCTTGCAGTTCCTTGATGGCCGCCTTCAACTGGGGGATGGAGGCGCTGATATTGGGCAGCTTGATAATATTGGCTTCCGGTTTCTTGACCAGCTTGCCCAGTTCGGCCAGTTCATCAGTGACCTTCTGATCATCGCCAAGATAGCCCGGAAAGCTGGCGAGAATACGGCCGGCCAACGAGATATCGCTGGTCTCCACCTCCACGCCCGCCGCCTTGGTGAAGGCCTGGATCACGGGTAACAGGGATTCGGTCGCCAGGGCCGGTGCTTCATCGGTTTTGGTATAGATGATCTTGGAAGATGTCATATGTGTTCCTGCTGTCCAATAAGTTAAACAAGTCAACGAGAAAAAATTGTCTTAACAGAATGTCTGCGGGCGGCGTGATCGGAAACGCCTGAAAGACTGCGCCAGGTCCTTTTGGCATTGCCCGAGGCCGGGGCGTCTCCTGCCGGCCAGGTCCGGGCGGCTGGCAGTTCCGGGGATTTTACCGGAGATCCGGGCTGCCATCCGGGTTAAGATGGTTCCGCCGGTCAATCCGGCGCGCGGCATCTCGAAAGCGATGCGCATTATACGTGAAAACTTTATCTGCTGCACAGGTGATCTGACCGCCAGATTGCGGAACACTGAAGCTCCAAAGCGCACGCAGAAGCAAATCAAGAGTCCGCCGAAAGTCATGGAAAAAAGCAAACCATCGAAAATCCTGCTGTTCAACAAACCCTTCGATACCCTTTGCCAATTCACCGGTGAACCCGGCGATTCGACCCTGGCGGACTACATCGACTGCCCCGGGGTCTACCCGGCAGGCCGTCTCGACAAGGACTCCGAAGGCCTGCTGGTGCTGACCAACGATGGCCGCTTGCAGCATCGAATCGCCAACCCCGCCAACAAGATGGCCAAGACCTATTGGGCGCAGGTAGAAGGCCTGGCTGAGGACACGGCACTCGAGCCTCTCAGGCAGGGTATCCGGATCCGGAATTACCAGACACTCCCCGCCCGGGTTGCGATTTTGCCGGAGCCTGCGGTCTGGCCACGGACTCCGCCTATCCGGGAGCGCCAGCATATTCCCACAAGCTGGCTGGAGATTACCTTGCGCGAGGGCAAGAATCGCCAGGTTCGCCGCATGACAGCAGCGGTTGGCCTGCCGACCCTGCGCCTGATCCGGGTAAGAATTGGTGACTGGGATCTCGAGGGTCTGCTGCCGGGGCAGTACCGCAGTGTGGCACCGGTAAAGGCTTCCGGGCGTCTTTAGTCGGATGGCCATTTAGGCTATCATAGCCGCCAGTTGTTAAGCCCCGATGCCGATCCATCCTCATTCACGATGACCTCCATGCTGCCAGTCCATGTAACCGTTGCCGCCGTTATAGAAAAAAACGGGCGCTATCTCATGGTGGAAGAAAAATCAGAATTGGGTGAGACCGTCTACAATCAGCCAGCCGGGCATCTGGAGGCCGATGAAAGCCTGACCCATGCCATCGTCAGGGAAGTCCGGGAGGAAACCGGCCTCGACTTTGAACCCACCCATCTGGTTGGAACCTACCTGCTCAACCCTGCCGCCAATGGACGTCACTACCTGAGATTCTGCTTCACCGGCAGCTTTGATCCGGCGCAGCGCCTCGCTCCGGAAGATACGGACATCATTGCCGCTCACTGGATGAGTATTGAAGAGATCCTGGCGCGTCAGGGACAACTTCGTTCAGGCCTGACGCTCAAATCCCTGGTCGCATTCAGGGAAGGCAAAACCCATCCGCTCACGACGTTGGACTTTGACAATGATGAGCAGCGACTTCAACAATACTGCGCCACTCAACTGGCACAGCACAGCGCGAACGATAAAGTCTCATGAATCAACCGGTCCCAGAACAGACCCGGGTCATCGTCGGCATGTCCGGCGGCGTCGACTCCTCCGTTTCTGCCTACCTGCTCAAGCAGCAGGGTTATCAGGTCGAAGGCCTGTTCATGAAAAACTGGGAAGAGGATGACACCGAGGAATACTGCTCTGCAGCTGAAGACGTCAAGGATGCCCAGGACGTCTGCGACAGACTCGATATTCCGCTGCACACGGTCAATTTTTCCGCCGAATACTGGGATCGGGTGTTTGAGTATTTCCTGGCTGAATATCGGGCCGGCAGGACACCGAATCCCGACATCATCTGCAACAAGGAAATCAAATTCAAAGCGTTTCTGGACTTTGCCCATCACCTTGGCGCCGACTTTATTGCGACCGGCCATTATGTCCGTCGCGGTAAAGACAATGACAAAGTGACACTGCTCCGTGGCCTTGACAGCAACAAGGATCAGTCTTACTTCCTGTATACGCTCGGCCAAAGCCAGATCGCCGGCAGTCTGTTTCCGGTCGGCGAGTTGGACAAGCCGGAAGTCAGGGCCATTGCCGAAGCCCAGGGGTTCAGTAACGCGAAGAAAAAGGATTCGACCGGCATCTGCTTTATCGGCGAGCGCAAGTTCCGGGACTTTCTGCAGCAGTTCCTGCCTGCCCAGCCCGGTGATATCGAAACCCCGGATAGCGAGATTATTGGCCGCCACGAAGGCCTTATGTACCATACTCTGGGGCAACGTAAAGGCCTCGGGATCGGCGGCCGGGCAGATGCGGACGAGACGCCCTGGTTTGTGGTCGACAAGGACATTCGCCGCAATGTCCTGATCGTCGCCCAGGGCCATGACCACTGGATGTTGCAAAGCACGGGACTACTGGCGAGCCAGATGCACTGGGTATCCAGAGAGGTCCCCGAATCCCCCTTGCGCTGCACCGCCAAGGTTCGTTACCGCCAACAGGATGTTCGCTGCCGGCTCATGCATCAGGAAAATGACTGTTGGCGCGTAGATTTTGACGAGCCGCAAAGAGCGGTGACCCCGGGACAGTCTGTCGTTTTCTATGACGGTGAACAATGTCTGGGCGGCGGAATCATAGACAGCTTGATTAAAATGGAAGCTCCAGAATAAATGACTAAACAGTACCAATTCAGCGACAGTGTCCTGGCGCTGTCCGGCATGTGCCAGGCAATCCATCAGGTTCAGAACATAGCCCGCAGGGGCGACATTGACGACGATGACTTCGAGACCATGATCCGGGCGTCTCTCACACTGGAGGCTGACTCAACGGAAGCCATATTTGGCGGCGCTGACAAGCTGCGGACCGGCCTGCGTGTATTGGCCGAGCAACTCGGCACCGGTGCCAAGACCAGTGCCGAATTCGGTCGCTACTTCGTCAACATCATTACGTTGGAAAAGCAGTTCAGCAACAATAGTGAGCTGATGCAAATCATGCGCACCCGCCTGAACCAGAGCATCCGGCTGCAGCATTATCATGATGAAATCGGTCAGGAAGTTATCGATAATCTGGCGTCCCTCTACCAGGACACCTTGTCAACGTTAAGCGTGCGCATTCAGGTCAGCGGCGATGCCCGGCACCTGCAGGTCGCCAACAATCAGGCCCGCATCCGTGCCCTGCTCCTGTCAGCGGTGCGTTGCACCCTGCTCTGGCGCCAGGTTGGCGGCAAAAAGCTGCATCTGTTGATCCGGCGCGGCGACATTACCCGTACCGCACAGGCCATTCTTCAGGACGTGAGTTGAAGGCACAATCCGGCCCTTCAGAAAGGCACGTCAAGGGTCTTGCATAAAAACTTCATGAATGGCGTGGCCTTGCCAAAGAGGCCGGCGACCTTGTCCGGGAAATCTTCTTTCAGCACAGCCTTGAGCTCCAGATCCCGCACTCCGATAAAACTCTTCCGCTTCAGATCTTCAATCAGCGCGTGATCCGCACTGAAGCCACGGGGCGGACGTTTCAGGCTGTCTCCAGCGAGCTCGAAGTTACGCTTGAAGGCCGGATTGCCAATGGCTTTTCGCCACAATTCCGGGTGCTTGTCCATTGCCTGCCGGATAGCGGCGAGCGCAGGACCCGGCGGGTGCCACATTCCGACCGCTACAAGGACCTGGGTCGGCTCGATATGCAGATAATAACCGGGTGCATGGACATCCTTGCCAGCCTGGTGTCGGAACTGGATGCCGATATTGGTCTTGTAGGGGGACTTGTCCCGGGAAAAGCGGATATCCCGGTAGATCCGCATCAGCGAGCCGCCCATTTTTTTCGAAACCGCCGGGAAACAGGGGGATATTTTTTCCATCCGGGGTCCCATGGCATCGATGAACTCCAGCGCCGGCGTGCGCACATAATTTTCGTAGCTCTGCTTGTTGTCGTTAAACCACTCCCGCCGGTTGTGTAATGCCAACTCGGTAAGAAATGCCAGCGTGTCTTCCGTGAAAAATTGTTCTGCCATCGAGTAAATTGCCTCCTTGCCTGTCTGCTACAGCATTTCCGGCGACAAGTGCACTCCTGTCCATCCGGAACTGAGCCGGTTCATATGCAGGTGCCTTTTGTAAAACCGGATACCGGTTTCCAGTGTTAACCGAATCCCGGCACCATGCAAGTGTGGGCCTCATCACTGCTACCGACCTGACGCAGACACAAAAAAGCCGGGGCAAGCCCCGGCTGTTTGTATCCCTGGGACACTTAGCTCGCCATCATGTTTCTGAGGACGTACTGCAAGATACCCCCGGCTTTGTAGTATTCCACCTCATTGACCGTATCGATCCGGCACAAGGTTGAAACCTCTTCACTGGTTCCATCAGCCCGGGTGATCCGGACGGTCACATCCTGACCCGGCTTGAGATCATTGCCGATCCCCAGCACGTCGATGGTTTCCGAACCATCCAGATTCAGGGACTCGGGACCCTGGCCGTCCCTGAACTGCAGGGGCATGACGCCCATGCCAATCAGGTTGGAGCGGTGGATGCGCTCGTAGCTCTGGGTCAGTACCGCTTTAACACCCAACAGGCGCGTGCCTTTGGCGGCCCAGTCCCGGGATGAGCCGGTGCCGTATTCCTTGCCGGCAATCACAACCAGGGGCGTACCCTCGGCCTGATACTTCATGGCGGCATCATAAATGGACATCTGCTCACCACTTGGAATATAACGGGTATAGCCGCCTTCCACCCCGGGGACCATCTTGT
>JASBTO010000131.1 GCA_030148365.1 Kangiellaceae bacterium | reverse complement strand
TCGGGGCTGACAGCCATCCGGTGTTTCTGGCTATGGGGGCGATCGCGGAAAACCTGGTACAGGCCGCAGCCAACGTAGATGTCAGACTTGATTGGCAATACCGTGAGCAACCCGGCGAATATCTCTGCGTGAACCTCCCTGAGCGAGCACCCCCGGTGCCGGAGGGACAACTCGATCGGCAACTGTTCCAGCGCCATACCAACCGCCAGGCTTACCGCAAGCAGGCCTTGCCGGACGCCGGCCAGGAAACCATCAACGCCATGACCGAAGCCGGCGCCCGGGCTCACTTCTTTGACGGTCGGGAGGCTGCCGGGATCTCTCGTCTGGTCGGCGTTGCATCGGGTGTGCGCTTTCGCCTCGAAGAGGAAGTCAACTGGTTCGCCGACAGTTTGCGGGTCACCCGGGAGGCCATCGCCCGGGGTGACGGACTCGACATCCATACCCTCAATTTGCCCCCCATGGGCGAGAGGATCCTGCCGGCGCTGGCCAACTGGAATACCCTGAGTAAATTCAACCGCTTCGGCGCTTACCGGATGATGGGCCAGGCCGAAGCGAAACTGCTCGCCCAGGGTTCCGGTGTCGTGGCCATCTACGGCGATCGGGGCCGTCAGGCCAGTCTTGAAGCGGGCCGACTGATGCAGCGGCTCTGGATTGAATTGAATCGTCAGCACCTGGCCGTGCATCCCTTTTACGTAGTGCGGGCCATGGTTGACCGGTGCCGGGCGGGTCTGGATCCGGAACTGCAGGGAGCCGGCAGGCAGTTAATGAAGCAATACGAAGCATCTGCGCTTGGACAGGCTGCGGGCGAGCAGGAGTTGCAGATATTGTTTCGCGTCGGAATTGCCAAAAAGCCGGCGGTTCGTTCCCGGCGTTTGTCCTTGGAGAACCTGGTCAGACGGGGCGAGGAGACAGCTTGAGGCCGACAGAGAGACTGCCGGTTATTTTTCCAGATACTGCAGCTTGTTTTCGACGCCGTCCCATTCTTCGGCATCCGGCAAGGGATCCTTTTTCTCGGTGATATTGTCGAAGCACTCGGACAACTCGGCGTTAATCTCAATGAAATGCTTCATGTTGTCCGGCACATCATCTTCTTCAAAAATGGCTTCAACGGGGCATTCCGGCTCGCACAGGGCGCAATCAATGCACTCGTCAGGGTTGATGACCAGGAAGTTGGGACCTTCATAGAAGCAGTCCACGGGGCAGACTTCCACACAGTCGGTGTATTTGCAGCGGATACAGTTGTCGGTCACTACAAACGCCATGGCGTCACTCCTGGCAGGGAATTTTGAGATAATGGGCGGTTTTCAGGGGGCCTATTCTAACGGCTCTTTGAGTTTATACAAGAAGTCGAGCGCCTGGCGCGGCGTCATGGTATCCGGGTCCGCGCCGGCGATGGCGTCAAGAACCGGATGCCGTTGCGGCGCGACGGCATCGGCGCTGTCAAAGTCGGCCTGGCCCGGACTGTCTCCCTCAAGCGCGCTATGGTGACTCTTCTCCAGTTCCGACAACAATTCCCGGGCCCGCCTTATGACTGCTTCACTGATCCCGGCCAGTTGCGCCACCTGGATCCCGTAGCTCTTGTTCGCCGGGCCCGCTTCAACACTGTGCAGGAATACCAGACGGCCCCGATCCTCACTCGCATCAAGATGCAGGTTACAGATCTCCGGATACAACCCGGCCAATTGGGTCAGCTCGAAATAGTGAGTAGCAAAGAGCGTAAAGGACTGGAGGCGGGTGTGGATGTATTCCAGCGTACTCCAGGCCAGCGACAGACCATCGTAGGTACTGGTGCCCCGGCCGATTTCGTCCAGCAGGACCAGGGAGTCAGGGGTGGCGTTCTGCAGGATATTGGCGGTTTCATTCATCTCGACCATGAAAGTGGAGCGCCCGCCGGCCAGATCGTCCGAGGCCCCGATGCGCGTGAATATGCGGTCCAGCGGGCCAATCCTGGCGCTGTCAGCCGGCACATAACTGCCGATATGAGTCAACAGCACGATCAGCGCGGTTTGCCGCATGTAGGTTGACTTGCCGCCCATATTCGGTCCGGTGATGATCTGGGAGCGGGTAGCGGGGCTCAGGTGGGTGTCATTGGCAATAAAGGGTTGTGCTGATTCCTGTTCGACGACGGGATGCCGGCCGTCTTTGATATGAATGCCACGCTCGCCTGTCAGTTGCGGACGGCTCCAGTTCAGGGCTTCTGCCCGCTCGGCAAAGCAACACAGGACGTCGAGCTGGGCGAGTTGGGTGGCTGTGGCCAGCATGGCGGCAGCATCGGGTTGCAATTCGGCCAGCAACGCGTCGTATAGGGTTTTCTCAAGGGCGAGCGCCCGGCTCTTGCTGCTCAGCACCTGCTCCTCATGGGCCTTGAGTTCCGGCGTGATATAGCGCTCGGCATTTTTCAGGGTCTGGCGGCGCTGGTAATGGGCGGGTGCGGCGTCGCTCTGGGCGCGGGAGATCTCGATATAGAAGCCGTGCACCCGGTTGAACCCGACCTTGAGGTTGCTGATCCCGGTGGCGGCTTTCTCCCGGGCTTCCATTTCCAGCAGGAAGTCACTGGCGTCGGTGGCCAGACTGCGCAGGCGATCCAGTTCGGTGTCGTAACCTTCCCGGATCACGCCGCCGTCGCGAATAATGGCCGGCGGCTGCGTCTGCAAGGCTTCTTCAAGACGTTTCACAAGTTCCGGAAAGGCCTTGATTTCCTGGCGCAAGCCATTGATTTCAGGGTGCTCGATCCCGTCCAGTAACTCATGGATTTCCGGGATCAGGGCAAGAGAGTCCCGCAGGCGGGACAAATCCCGCGGACTGGCCGATTTCAGCGCCACCCGGGTCAGGATGCGTTCCAGATCCGCCAGTTTGCCGGTGCAGGCCTGCAAGCTATCGTAGGCGCCGTCTGCCAACAGGGCCTGGACCCGTGATAGCCGTTGCTCCAGTGCCCCGGTGTCCCGCAACGGCATGTGCAGCCAGCGCTTGAGCAACCGCGCACCCATCGAGGTGGAGCAGTGGTTGAGGACGCTGGCGAGGGTATGGCTGTCGCCGCCCTGCAGATTCTCGGTGATTTCCAGATTACGGCGCGTAGCCGGATCCATCATCACGAATCCCTGGCCATCGTGACGTTGCAGTCCGCGAATATGGGGCAGGCTGTTGAGTTGGGTATTTTTGGCATAGGCAAGGACCGCGCCGGCGGCGCCAATGGCCGCGGTCAGATCGTCACAGCCAAAGGCGGACAAGTCGCTGACCGAAAATTGCTCACAAAGGGATTCCCGGTTGCGGCTGACATCAAAAGACCAGTCCGGCAGTGGTCTGACGGCGGTGCCCCGCGGCACGGACTGCTGCAGACCGTCTTCGACCTGCAACAATTCGGCGGGTTTGACACGGTGCAGCTCGGCGTCGAGCTCCGCGGCGCTGCCAAACTCGCTGACCCAGAAGCGGCCCGTGGAGATATCCAGCCCGGCGATCCCGTATCGATACCGGTGCCGGTAACAGGCCGCCAGCAGATTATCGGTTTCCGCATCAAGCAGGTTTTCATCGCTGAGGGTGCCGGGGGTGATAATCCGCACGACCTCGCGCTCGACCGGTCCCTTGCTGGTGGCCGGGTCGCCGGTTTGCTCGCAAATGGCGACGGACACGCCCTTGCGAACCAGCCGCGCCAGGTAGGTATCGGCGGCGTGGTAGGGCACGCCGGCCATGGGGATCGGCTCGCCGCCGGATTTGCCGCGCTGGGTGAGGGTAATTTCCAGCAGGTCGGCGGCCCGCCGGGCATCTTCATAGAAGAGCTCGTAAAAGTCCCCCATGCGGTAAAACAACAAGTGCTCGGCGTATTTTTTCTTGATCGCCAGATACTGGCGCATCATCGGGGTGTGAGCGGTAGAGTCGGGCTTCGCAGGGACGGCTTGGGGCATAGGGCTCGGATTATTGGCGTCAGATTGGGGCAATAAAGGTTCCGGTCTGGCGCTGCCCCGATTTACAGCGGCAAGCCGGGCCTGTGGCGGGGAACCGGTGAACTTTATACCTGAATTCTTTATACACGCTCAGGTTTGTGCTTGAATATCGGCCATAGCTTACCCCATCTTTCCGGTAATCGGTAGTTACCCCATGACGCTGCAACAGGATCTCAGGGCCATCGCCAACTGGCTGCTGGCCAGGCAAACCATGCTGGTCACCGCGGAGTCCTGTACCGGTGGCATGTTGGCGGCCGCCATTACCGATCTGCCCGGCAGTTCCAGCTGGTTCAATCGTGGCTGGGTCACTTATACCAATGCCGCCAAATCCGAGATGCTCGGGGTATCTCCCTCCCTGATCGAACGGCACGGCGCCGTATCGGAGCCCGTGGTCAAGGCCATGGCCCGGGGCGCCTGTGAGCGGTGTCACGCCTCGGTTGCCATTGCCGTGTCCGGGATCGCCGGGCCCGACGGCGGCAGCCCGGACAAGCCCGTCGGTACTGTCTGGCTGGGCTGGGCCCTGCCGGATCGCATTGTCAGTGAATGTTGCCATTTTGAGGGTGACAGGGCCGCAGTGCGGGAGGCGACGGTGAGCCATGCCTTTGGCCGTTTACGGGCGTTGCTCGAGTAAGACGCAAAGGGCATAAATGCGCGCTGGCGGGGTATCAGTCGCGACCGCTTTTGTGGAATAATTGCCGACTTGCCCCCTGTTACCTTATTGACCATTTTTTATACCTTATTCAGGAGTTATTGATGGACGACAACAAAAAGAAGGCGCTTGGCGCGGCTTTATCCCAGATTGAACGCCAGGTCGGGAAAGGCTCGATCATGCGTCTTGGCGATGACCAGGCCGCCCGTGATATTGAAGTGGTTTCCACCGGCTCGCTGGGTCTGGATATCGCCCTCGGAATAGGCGGGCTGCCCAAGGGCCGGATTATCGAAATTTACGGCCCCGAGTCTTCGGGCAAGACCACCCTGGCCCTGCAGGCAATTGCCAGTTGCCAGAAAACCGGCGGCACCGCGGCCTTTGTCGACGCCGAGCACGCGCTCGACCCCGACTATGGCGAGAAACTCGGCGTTAACCTGGATGATCTGATCGTTTCCCAGCCCGACACCGGCGAGCAGGCCCTGGAAATCACCGACATGCTGGTCCGCTCCAGCGCAGTGGATATCGTGGTGGTCGACTCCGTGGCGGCATTGACCCCGAAAGCTGAAATTGAAGGCGACATGGGCGACTCCCACATGGGCTTGCAGGCCCGTCTGATGTCCCAGGCATTGCGCAAGCTGACCGCCAACATCAAGCGCACGAACACGCTGGTCATCTTCATCAACCAGATCCGGATGAAGATCGGCGTCATGTTCGGCAACCCGGAAACCACCACCGGCGGCAATGCGCTGAAGTTCTACGCCTCCCAGCGCATCGACATCCGCCGCATCGAGACGCTGAAGGAGGGGACGGAGGCCGTCGGCAACCGGGTGCGCGCGAAGATCGTCAAGAACAAGGTCGCGCCGCCGTTCCGCCAGGCCGAGTTCGACCTGATGTTCAACCAGGGCATCTCGCGCGAGGGCGACATCCTCGACCTGGCCACGAACGCCGGCCTGGTCGAGAAGAGCGGCACCTGGTTCAGCTTCGAGGGCACCCGGATCGGGCAGGGCCGCGAGAACTCCAAGCGCTTCCTCAAGGAGAACCCCGACATCCTGGCGCGGATGACCGAGCTCGTCTACGCGCACGCGGGGATCAAGCGGAAGGTGCCGGTCGCCGAAGCGCCGAGCGAAGGGTCGGGAGACGCGCCGG
>JASBTO010000243.1 GCA_030148365.1 Kangiellaceae bacterium | reverse complement strand
TCAAGAGTTCCGTGCCGGAGGCGGTAATCCATTTCCAGTTAAACATAGTCACTCCCTGTCAATTGGTCCGGGCTTGTGCCAGCGGGCGCCAGCTACATCGTAATCAGGTCAATGAAGTTTACCGCGAAAATGGCCGCCCCGATCAAGGCGGCCAGGGTCAGCAGGATGATTCGGCGATGCTGCAGCCACCAGACCCTGCGGGTAATCTTGCCGGTGATGGAATGCTTTTTCATGAGTCGCCTCCGTCCAGATCGGTTTTTACGGCGTTCTCAGCCGGGTCCATGGCGCCCTGCATCAGCTTGCGGGCACGCTGCACATAAGTTTTCACCGAACCCAGGGGCGTCGCCATGGCTTGCGCGGCTTCAGTGTGGGTCATGCCGAACACATCGCACAACAAGAGCGCGGCCCGCTCCTTCTCCGGCAGTTGGGCGAGGGCCTTATCCAGGTCGATGCCGGCAGGTGTCGGGCCTGCCGTTTCGGTTGTGCTCTGCAGGTGAAACGCCTGCAACACGCGGCTGATGACACCCGATTTTCGCGTGTGCTGGAGAAATTCCCGGTAGCCGATACTGAACAGCCAGGTCTTGAAGGTCGCGTCTTCCCGGAACAAGTTGATTTTCTGGTAGGCCTTGAGAAAGGCATCCTGGGTCAGATCCTCCGCCAGTGCCCGGTTACCCGTAAACCGGTGCAAAAAAGCCAACAGCGCACCTTGGTGGCGCACCACCAGTTCGGTATAGGCAGCACTTTCACCGGTCGCCTGCACCAGCATGACCAGGCGTTCATCCGGCAGTTCGCTGAAATGGCTCACCCGGCCTTGCTTCCGCTTACTGGTCCAGATCGGTGAAGTGGAATGCGAGGTAGGTCAGGCCGGTAAGGCCGGGGAAAGCGGCAACCCCCACCAGAGCATTGAAGATTTCTGCATGGTCCATGCGTTTGAAAATATAGCCGAGCACCGCGAAGGCGAAGGCTGCGGCGACCAGCAAGGCGCCCTTTCTGAGATCCGGATTCTTGTCGGCCTTCTCTTTTACGATTGCTTCAATCAGCAGCGGGTCGACGGACTGTTCGCTGGCGAGCACGTGGCGTACGGTCTGCATTGCCAGCCGCCGGTTCAGATAACGGAAGAACAATGCCAGGGCGATCACCGCCACAATTGCAACAAAGACAAACAAGACCATGGGCACAATTAGCTGTTTATATTCGATCATGTAACACCTCGCTTTCGGGGCTTTCTGCGGGTTCCTGTATATTGGATGCGTACCGGGCCGGTCTGGATGTGAAAAATAAAATTTATTTCCCACATCCAGACCGGCAGTCAGGCGCATCGAAGGGATATCAACACAACCTGAACGAGCGACTCCATGAACAAAACCCTGTTTTTACTTTTCCTGTGGATTATTACGCCAGTAGTTTACGGCAAGCCCGCCACGAACCCGGACTTACTCGGGATTGTGCAAAAGCTCGACGCCGCCCTTTTTGAAAAGGGTTTCAACCAGTGCGATCTCGACGCTCTCGGGCAAGCCATTCATCCCGACCTCGATTTTTACCACGATGTCGGTGGCCGACAGGACAAGGCCGCCTTCATGGCCGCGATGAGCAACAATATCTGCGCGGATACCGACTCCAAGCCCATCCGCAAACTGGTCCCGGGCAGTCAGCAGGTCTTTGAACTCAAGGAAAACGGCAAGCGTTACGGGATTATCCAGAAAGGCGACCATGAGTTCTACATCAAAGAGCCGGGCAAGCCGCTCTATATTACCGGGAGGGCGAAATTCACGAATGTCTGGGTGCTGGCCGGCGATCACTGGCAGCTCATCGAAGCCTTGAGCTACGACCATGGCCCGGCCACGGAGCCTGGGGCGGGGCCGGCAGGTGACAACAAGGCGTCAATGTTCGCTGACAAAGCCGGCATCCTGAAATTGCTCGCCGAACACAAGATCCCGTCCGTCGGTATCGGCTATCTGGCCGACGGAAAGGTGCAACAGATACGTATGTTTGGCAGCCAGAACCTGTCCAGACCGGCGGGTACGCTCGAAGCGTCTCTGGACACCCTCTACAATGTCGCGTCCCTGACCAAGCCGGTGGTCGCCCTGCTGACCCTGACCCTCGCCGACCGGGGACAGTGGGACCTGGACAAGCCAATCCGGGAATACCATGTGCTACCGGAACTTGCCGATAGCCCCGGACTGGAAACCCTGACCACACGACACATTCTCAGCCATCAGAGCGGACTGCCGAATTGGCGCCCCGCAGGCAAGCCGCTTCGATTCGGGTTTGCGCCCGGTACCGGCTACCAGTATTCCGGCGAAGGCTTTGAATACCTGAAAGCTGCCCTGGAGCAGGCCTTCAACAAGGATCTGGAAGTTCTGGCGGATGAGATTCTGTTTACGCCTCTCGAAATGAACGATACCCGCTTCACCTGGTCAGCCGCGATCAATCCTGACCGCTACGCCGTCGAACATGACCAGGACGGCCACCCCCTTGATTACCACCGTCATCGAACAGCGAGCGCGGCGGACAACCTGCTGACGACGGTGCAGGATTACAGCCGCTTCGTGGAGTACCTCTTGCATGGCGCCGGCCTGTCCAATGCCCTGTATCGTGACATGCTGAAGAATCAACTCGCGGAGTCGGGCAAAAAGGGATTCGGGCTCGGCTGGCAAATCTATCCGGATCTCGCCGAGGGCGAATTCGCCTTGCAGCACACCGGCAGCGACCCGGGCACCAATACCTTCGCCGTGCTGTTACCCGACTCCGGGCGCGGGCTGGTCATTTTCACCAATTCTGACAATGGCACAGCCATCTGGGCGCAGATTATCGAGGCTTATCTGGGCAAGGTCGGCATCTCGTTGGTCGAGGCGAACATGGGGCCATCCGCCTGAGCGGGCAAAGCCCAGTCGGAAAAATCGGCCCCCGGAGAGAATTGCGGGCTTACTGGTTGATGGAGCCAGCTTCGCCCGCCATTTGCATTTTTTTCCGGGAGGAAAAAATATAATTGCTGAATACATGGCCCCAGGGTACTGCAATTATCGGCAATATCACCCATATGAAAGCCTGTGTTATGCCTTCCGCTTCGCTGCCTGTCAGCTGACCCGCGGATTTCATCGGGTAAGCCACCGCGAATAGCCAGGTTAATTTGTAGACAACTTCCAGCAAAAGGACGGGAAGCATTTTGAGCGGGCGGAAAACACCCACAAGGGCAAGCACCGAAAACGCAGCCCAAACACACCAGGTTACGGCTTCAGTGGGCGTTACCGTGTGAATTTCCCCGGCAATGAAAGTCCATGACTCTTTGCCCACGAAAATAAACACCAAAAAATAGACCAGTCTGAGAAGATAGATGTTCACCCTGCGAACACCCTCGTATTTCCTCTGGTCGCGTCTGAAAATATACAGGTAATCCATACTCTCCCTTCTAGATGCGTGCTTGATTTACTGGAGTTTCATTAACAACCTGATTCAGGATAATGATTGCAAAAACTTGATTCCAAAACAATTATCGGAATTGTCCGCAGTGCTTCTTCATGGCGCCAAGACCCGGCTTGGAACTGTTCGTCCCCATAGTCGTTGTCGCCAATCCGGCGAAATCCCTGTGGCGTCAGCTCGAAAATCATAGTGAGACTACAGACAACGGGAAAGCCCGCCACGAGCGTAAAAATAACCGCTGTGCCAAACTGAACCGGAAGTTGGAAGTAAGGCGCCACTACATCAAATATCTGCAGCAACAACCAGGCGGTGATCAGGTGAAAACTGGCAACCTTGAACAGGTTTCGGCGACGATTTTTGGACAATAAATTCATTCGCGCCGCGCTACCTTCATCCTGAATCCGCCTGCCATTTAGGTTCAGGAAAGTATAGTGGAGTCCCCGGAGGTTAATCCACATCGCCAGCTCCCGGCCAGTCCACCACAGGCACAGTCGGAAACTCTGCCAGAGTCGGCCCGATAATGTGGGAGATGACCGATGGATGACGGCGGTCAATGGCACCGCCGCCCATCACCGGCCTGGCCCGCTACTTCGTAATG
>JASBTO010000053.1 GCA_030148365.1 Kangiellaceae bacterium | reverse complement strand
CACTTTCAATTCCACATCCCGGGGAAAGTCGCTGACGTCCATGAAATGCAGGTTGTCCGGATTGTACTCGCCGAATACCTTGTGACCCGGCAGGGATACCTTGACGCTGTCCTTGTTGCCGAGTCCCAGCAACGCGGTTTCGAGTTCCGGTGCCAGAGAGCCGTCGCCCAATACGAACCAGGCCGGTTTGCCGAGCACCTTGCTGGAGTCCGCGACGGAGCCGTCCTCCAGATGCACGGTGAAATGGGCGAGGACCCGACTGCCCGCTGCGACTACTTCAGTCATGCTCGGCCACCTGGCTTTTGCCGGTAAAGCTCTCAATCAGCAACATGACGACGCCCAGGGTTATCGCGGCATCGGCAATATTGAACGCCGGCCAGTGATAGCCCGCCGCGTGCCAGTCAATAAAATCGATGACGTAGCCCAGCATGATCCGATCATACACATTGCCGAGAGCCCCGCTCAAGACCAGCGCAAAGGCAATGCCTTCAAAGCGGGCGCTGCGCGGCAGACTTCTGAGCCAGTAAAGAATGGCGCCACTGATCAGAATGGCGACGATGGTAAAGAACCAGCGCTGCCAGCCACCGGCGTCGCTCAGGAAGCTGAAGGCAGCGCCGAAATTGTGGGCCAGGCGCAGATCAAACCAGGAAAAAATCTCGATGATTTCTCCCTGTGCCAGATGCTGGCTGGCGAGTACTTTGGTCCACTGATCAAGGATCAGTACCAGCAGGGTCACCCAGAGCCAGAACAGGCCGCTCTGGTGCCAGGGCTTCTTGACCTCAGGCGACATCACGCACCTCGCCTTCGCCGCTGACATTTTCCACGCAACGCGCGCACAGGGCGGGATGTTCGGGATTCAGGCCGATATCCTCACGGCGATGCCAGCAGCGTTCGCATTTTTCGAATTGCGAGCGACTGATGGTCAGGCGCAAGCCTTCGAGTTCGGTGTCTTCGCCCTTGCCGTCCAGGGTTTCCAGCCGGGCTTTCGAGGTGATGAGAACAAACCGCAGTTCGTCGCCCAGCTTTTCGAGGATGCGATGCCACCTGGCTTCGGCATGGACGATGACTTCCGCTTCCAGGGAGCCACCGACATCGCCGCGGTTGCGGGCTTCCTCGAGTGCCTTGTTGACCGCCTCCTTGACCTTGCGCACGCCAATCCAGTCTTCGCGACTGATAGTGGCCTGGTCGTCCATCGGAAACAGGCCGGTATACCATTCGGCAACAAACACGCTGGCGCTGCGATCCCCCGGCAGGCATTCCCAGAGTTCGTCAGCGGTAAAGCTCAGTACCGGCGCGAACCAGCGGGTCAGCGCTTCGATAATATGGTACATGGCGGTCTGGCAGGAACGCTGCGCGAGACTGCCGGCGCGAGCGGTGTACTGTCGATCCTTGATGATGTCGAGATAGAAACCGCCCATGTCCAGGGCGCAGAACTGATGCAGTTTCTGGGACACCTGGAGGAAGTTGTAATGCTCATAGGCAGTGTCGAGATCGGTCTGGATTTGCAAGGCCCGATCCACCGCCCAGCGGTCCAGCGGCAGCATGTCCCCGGCGGCGACCATGTCCTGCTCCGGATCGAAACCATGCAGGTTGGACAGCAGAAAACGCGCCGTATTGCGCAGCCGTCGATAGGTGTCGGCGGTGCGGTTCAGAATCTCGTCGCTGACGGCAATCTCGCCCCGGTAGTCCGTTGAGGCTACCCACAGACGCAGGATATCGGCACCAAGACGGTTGATGACCTGCAGGGGCGCGACGACATTGCCCTTTGACTTGGACATCTTCTCGCCCTTGGCGTCGACGGTGAAACCGTGGGTCAGGACCGTCTTGTAAGGCGCGTGTCCGTAGCTGGCCACCGCCGTCAGCAAGGAGGACTGGAACCAGCCACGATGCTGATCCGAGCCTTCCAGATACAAATCCGCCGGCTCCCGCAGCTCTTCACGATCGCCGAGTACGCAAGCATGGGTCACGCCGGAGTCGAACCAGACATCCAGGGTGTCATCAATTTTCTTGTAGTCTGCGGCTTCCTCACCGAGCAGGGTTTCGGCATCCATGTCAAACCAGCCCTGGATGCCTTCCTTTTCCAGAATTTCCGCCGCCCGCTCCATCAGTTCGACGGCGCGTGGATGCAATTCCTCGGTCTCCTTGTGCACAAACAGACACAAAGGCACGCCCCAGGTCCGCTGCCGGGAGATACACCAGTCCGGCCGACCGCTGACCATGCCTTCGATGCGGGCTTCGCCCCAGTCCGGCAGCCACTCGGTCTTGCCAATCTGCTGCAGTGCGGACTCGCGCAGGCCATTTTTGTCCATGTCGATAAACCATTGCGGCGTGGCCCGGAAAATCAGCGGGGTCTTGGTGCGCCAGCAATGGGGATAGCTGTGTCGGATCTTGTCCAGATGCAGCAATCGCCCTTGGTCCGTGAGCAGGTCCACAATCGGTTGGTCGACCTTGTAGACATGCTGGCCGGCGAACACAGGTGTGGCGTCATTGAAAACGCCATCGGCCCGCACGAGATTGAGGATGCCGAGGCCATTGGCCTGGCCGACATTGAAATCGTCGACGCCATGATCCGGCGCCGTATGCACGAGGCCGGTACCGGCTTCGGTGGTGACATGATCGCCGAGGAGCACCGGCACCTGGCGCTCGTAAAACGGGTGTTGTAGTTGCAGTCCCGCCAGTTCGGCGCCCTTGACCCGGCCCAGCCGGCTGTCCAGGGTCAGACCGCTGCGTTCCAGAACGCTGTCGGCCAGTTCCGCAGCCAGCACCAGCAACTCCCTGCCCTGCCCGCCTTCCACGGCAAGCAGCTCATAGTCGAGCTCGGGATGGACGGAGACCGCCTGGCTGGACGGCAGCGTCCAGGGGGTGGTGGTCCAGATGACGACGGATACCGGATCGGTGGATGCTTTCGCGTCAAACAGGTTCAGTAACGCTTCCGGATCGGCGGCCGGATAACGGACATCAATCGAGAAGGAGGTCTTGTCCTGGTATTCAACTTCCGCTTCCGCGAGCGCCGAGCCTCCCACGACGGACCAGTAGACCGGCTTTACGCCCTTGTGCAGGTGGCCGTTTTCGACAATCCGGGCCAACGCGCGCACGATGTTGGCTTCATACCGGAAGTCCATGGTCTGGTAGGGTTGGTCCCAGTCACCCAGTACGCCGAGGCGCATGAAGTCATGCTTCTGCCCTGCCACCTGTTTGGCGGCGTAATCCCGACACTTTTGTCGGAAGTCGGCATAGGAAATTTTGGCCCCGGCCTTGCCGACCTTTTTCTCGACATTGTGCTCGATGGGCAGGCCATGGCAGTCCCAACCGGGCACGTAGGGTGCGTCGAAGCCACTCAGGGTGCGACTTTTGACGACCATGTCCTTGAGGATCTTGTTGACGGCATGGCCGATATGAATGTCGCCATTGGCGTAGGGAGGGCCATCGTGGAGGATGAACTTCTCGCGGCCCTCGCGGGCTTTCCGGATCTGCTGGTATAGGTTGTTTTCCCGCCACTTCTGCAACATCACCGGTTCCCGCTGGGCAAGATTGGCGCGCATCGGGAAGTCGGTTTTCGGAAGATTGAGGGTATTTTTATAGTCGCTCATTGATCGCACTCGCTCCCGCGGATTCAGTGTCGTTTTCAAATAATGTCATTGCCAGTCGGGTATCTTCGGCTATTTGCGCCCTGAGGGCTTCCGCCGAAGTGAATTTTTTTTCGTCCCGTATCTTTTCCAGAGGCCGGACGCTGACCCGGCTGCCGTAACAATCGCGATCCATGCCAAGCACATGAACCTCCAGACGCCAGTCTGCGCCGAACAGGGTCGGTCGCCGGCCGATATTGGCGATCCCCGGCAGACTTTCACCCTCCAGGCATACCCGCACACGGTAGACGCCATGCAAGGGTGAGACCTGACGGCGCAGCGGAATGTTCAGGGTGGGAAACCCGAGCTCCCGGCCCCGTTTGTCACCGTGCACAACCCTGCCGGACAGCTCAAAGGGTCGCCCGAGCAATCTCGCCGCGCTTTCAAAGTCGGCGGCGGCCAGGAGTTCGCGGATGTGCGTGCTGCTGACCCGCTCGCCCCGGGCACAAATACTGGCGGTGGAGCGGGTTTCAAAATGGTCCTTGCCAAGAGCCTTCAACAAGGCAAAATCACCTCGCCGCTGGTTGCCGAAGCGGAAATCATCACCGACGACCAGGTAGCGGACATCCAGTTTCCGGACCAGCAATTCACGCACAAAAGTTTCAGGGCTCTGGGCGGCAAAATCAGCATCAAAGCGCAGACAGACAACTTCGTCCACGCCGAGCGATTCCAGCGCCGCCAGCTTGTCACGCAAGGTGTAGATCCGCGCCGGTGCCGCATCGCCCTGAAAGTATTCACGGGGATGGGGCTCGAATACCACGACCACCGCCGGCAGATCCCGGCTGCGGGCGCTGGCGACCAGGCTCTTGATAATGGCCTGATGCCCGAGGTGCACGCCATCAAAATTACCGACGGTCGCGGCACAGGGCGCTTGCTTTGTGAGGCCGGCCGGGCCACGGATCAATTGCATAAAACCTGGAACCAACCGCCCGAAAGTCAGTGGCGGACGCAAAAGGCGGCCATTATAGCCCAGCTTGCCCGCCTTTAATACGCCTCAGCCCGGTTGTCTTACGTCCTTCAGCCGCAGCCCGAGCAGCACCAGCGTCAGGCCATAAACCAGCCCACCGCCCGCGACCAGCGCCAACAGCCAGGCGACCTGACGCCACAAGTTCATCAATTGCCAGTCCGGGAAGTCCGGATTCAGGAACCACACCGCCGCGACCAGCAGGCTATTGGCGACCGAAAGCAACAGCAACCATCGCCGCCACTGGCTGGACAACGTAAATGCGCCACTGCGACGCAGGTGAATAAACAGCAGGCCGGCGTTGACGAAGGCCGCCAGACTGGTCGCCAGCGCCAGGCCGACATGGGCCAGGGGATAAAACAGGGCCAGGTTCAGGACCATATTGGTGACCATGGCCTTGATGCCAATCCTGACCGGCGTTTTCGTATCCTGACGGGAATAGAAACCGGTCACCAGCACCTTGATCAGCATGAACGCCGGCAGCCCCAGCGCATAGGCACGCAAACTGCTGGCGGCCATCAGGGAGTCGGCTTCGGTAAAGATGCCGTGTTGGAACAGGGTAATCATCAAAGGTTCCGCCAACACCGCCAGGCCGCAAGCGGCCGGCACGCCAATCAGCAAGACATTGTGCAGGGCCCAGTTCAGGGTGCGGTTGAAGTCGTCCCGGGACTGGCTGACGTGCTGACGGGACAGGGCCGGCAGGATTACTGTCGCAATGGCTATCCCGAACACCCCCAGCGGAAACTCCAGCAGCCGATCCGAGTAGTAAAGCCAGGCGATACTGCCGGTTTGCAGAAAGGACGCCAGTTGGGTATCCAGCATCAGATTGATCTGGCTGACCGAAACGCCAAACAGGACCGGGATAATCAACTTGATGATTTTCTGGACGCCCTTGTCCCGCCAGCCCCAGCTCGGCTTGACCAGAAAGCCCTGCCGCCACATCAACGGCAACTGGATCAACAATTGCAGGACGCCGGCTGCGAAGATTGCCCAGGCCAGCGCCACGGCCGGCTCTGAAAGCCAGGGCGCGACGGCCACGGCGGCGGCGATCAGACACAGGTTCAATATCACCGGCGTAAAGGCCGGCAAGGCAAACCGGCCGATGGTATTGAATACGGAGCCGCAATAGGCGGTCAGGGAAATGAACAGAATGTAGGGAAAGGTAATCCGCAGCAGGGTAGATGCGAGGTCAAATTTTTCCGGCTGGCCGATAAAGCCGGGACCGAAAATCATGACCAGCAAGGGCGCACCGAGGACGCCTACCAGGGTCACCAGCAGCAGAATACCGCCGAGCGTGCCGCTGACATGAGACAGCAAGGCCCGGGTTTCCGCCGGGCTGCGGGACTCCTGGTATTCCGAGAAGACCGGCACGAACGCGGTTGCAAAAGCGCCCTCGGCGAACAGGCGTCGCAAAAAATTCGGAATCTTCTGGGCCAGCAGGAAGATATCCGCGGCGTAACTGGCGCCCAGCAGATTGGCGAGTACAATATCCCGGATCAGACCCATGATCCGGGACATCAGCGTCCAGAAGCTGACGAGTGAACTTGACCTGAGCAGACTGGCCATGAAGGTGGCGTGCTAACCCTTGTTATTGATAATAAAAACCTGGCGCAAGTCTACTTGATGGCCCCCATCGCCGCCAGCACCCGACGGGAATTGCCCGACTTGGCCCGGTTCCTGCCCGCTGCGGGTCATACTTCTTGACAAACGCAGGCAAAACCGGCATATTCCCGCACCTTAAATTTCGTGTACCGAATTTTCTGTAGGAGTAGGACCTTGGCCAATATTAAATCTGCCAAAAAGCGTGCGCGCCAGGCAGAGTCTCGTCGTCGTCACAACGCGAGCCGCAAATCCATGATGCGTACTTATCTCAAGCGTGTCGTCAAAGCTATCGAAGCCGGCGATAAAGATTCTGCCAGCAGCGCAATGGCTGAAGTTGCCCCGATCATGGATCGTCTGGCCCGCAAAGGCCTGATCCACCCCAACAAGGCCGCTCGCCACAAGAGCCGCCTGAACGCCCAGATCAAGGCACTTTAAACCTGGATTTGCCCAGGTCATAAAAAAACCGGCGCCAGCGCCGGTTTTTTTGTGCCTGAATGGCGGTCCGGCCTAGTCGAGATCCAGATCCTCTTCAAAGTCGTCCCCTTCATGGGGATCAGGCTCGCCCTGGCGCTTCCGGTCGGGCCAATGCAGCTTGGCCGGTGTGTCCTCCGCCTGATCCTCCGGCAGTGACTCGAGATGCTCCATAATCCGGTAGCACAGGGCTTCGGTGCCCTGCTTCCTGATTGCCGAAATATGAAATACCGGCCCCTGCCAGTCGAGTGCGTCGATAACTTCCTGGGAGCGCGCGTCTATCTGCTCCTGGTCCAGCAGATCCACCTTGTTGAACACCAGCCAACAGGGCTTGTTGGCGAGGTTGATGTCTTTTTCCTGACCGTATTTGGCCACTTCGGCGAGAATGGCTTTCGCGTTCTCGGCAGGATCCGAGCCGTCAAAGGGCAGCAGATCCACCAGATGCAACAATAGCCGGGTACGGGCCAGATGCCTCAGAAAACGGATGCCGAGACCCGCACCCTCGGCGGCGCCTTCAATAACGCCTGGAATATCCGCGACGACAAAGCTCTTG
>JASBTO010000240.1 GCA_030148365.1 Kangiellaceae bacterium | reverse complement strand
GCCAATGTCGAAGCGGGCGACTATATCCTCGATATCGAACATGGCTACGGCCATATCAACGAAAATATCCGCTTCGAAACCGGCCGATCCGAACCTTACCGGCTGGTGGTTTCCGGCGAGGATGTCCGGCGCCTGGTGGTCAAGGCCAGTGGCCTCGAGCACCGCACGCTCGATATGACCGCGCCTGCGGAACTCATCTCCGGCGATGAGCTGACCACAAGACGCGCGGACACCATCGGCGCCATTCTGGAGAGCAAGCCCGGCATCAGCTTCTCGTCCTTCGGCCCGGCGGTCGGCCGACCGATGATCCGGGGCCAGTCAGGGGGTCGGGTCGCAGTACTCAGCAACCAGCTGGGCTCCCAGGATGTCTCGACCACCAGTCAGGATCATGCCGTCGCCATCGAGCCGCTGCTGGCCCGACAGATAGAGGTGCTCAAGGGCCCTGCCACCCTGCTTTACGGCAGTGGCGCAGTCGGCGGCGTGGTCAATGTCGTGGACAACCGCATTCCGGAACAGACTCAGCGCGAGTTGACCGGAGGCGTCGAACTGCGACTGGGGGACTCCGCTACCGGCGAAGTTTCCACGATCGCGTCCCTCGACGGCGGTTCGGACAACTACGCCTTCCACCTGGATACCTACGACAAGAGTTTCGACGATATCGAGATCCCCGGATTTGCAGAGTCAAAGCGCCTGCGGGCCATGGAAGCCGAAGCCGGTGAGGAAGCCGTCGAAATTCGCGGTCAGCTTGCCAACAGCGACAGCCAATCCCGGGGCGGTACAATCGGCGCTTCCCGGGTCAGTGACCGGGGCTTTCTCGGCCTTTCCATCAATTACTTTGAAAAGGACTACGGCATACCCGCCGGACACGCTCACGAGGAGGAGCACGAGGAGCCGGGGCTAGAGGAAGAAGAAGCGCCGGTGCGCATCGAGCAGGAGCAGACCCGGGTGGATTTGCGCGGCGCCATTCTCGACCCCTTCGCGGACATCAGCAAGCTCGAGATTGGCATCGCCCATACCGACTATGAGCACCAGGAGCTTGAGGGCCCCGAGGTCGGCACCCGGTTCGCAAACGAAGCCTTCGAACTCCGCAGCCAGTTGTTACACAAGTCCCTTTACGGCTGGAATGGCGCCCTCGGCCTGCAGCACACCCAGCGCGATTTCAGCGCCACGGGAGAGGAGGCCTTTGTGCCCGCCGCCGAAGCCCGCAAAACCGGAATTTTCATTATCGAGGAGCGGGATTTCGACGACTTCCACCTCGAATTCGGTTTGCGGGTCGACCACCAGCGTGCCCGCAGCGACAGCAACCCCGATTTTGATGACAACGCTTTCAGTCTCTCCGGAGGCGGCCTCTGGGAGCTGGGCGGCGGTCACCGGATCGCGCTCAACTACGCCCGTGCCCAGCGGCTGCCGACCATTGAGGAGCTCTATTCACAGGGCCCCCATCTGGCCACCGCCGCTTTCGAAATCGGCAATCCCGAGCTGAATCCGGAAACCGCCAACAACCTGGACTTGTCCTGGCGTTACCAGGGCGAAAGATTCCGCTCGGAAGTGAATGTTTTCTACAACCGTATCGCAGATTTCATTTTCGAAAACCAGGTGACCTCGGCCCTGCCGGCACCCTGTGCGGCGTCGGAAGAAGTTCTGGATGGCGACCTGCGCTGTCTGGTTTTTACCCAGGAAGATGCCACTTTTACCGGCTTTGAAGCTGAAGCCGAATGGCTGCTGTCTGACTCCGGACGCGGGGTCTGGGAGTTGCATCTGATGGCCGACAAGGTTCGCGCCCGGCTTGATGATTCGGGCAATGTGCCACGCATTCCGCCGATACGGTTTGGCGGCGAATTGAATTATGCCCGGGGTTCCTGGCAGGCGGCGCTCGGCGCCATGCGCTACGAGGAACAGGACCAGGTTGCCGATGGAGAGCTGCCGACGGACGGCTTTACTCTGGTCAATCTGGAAGTCAGTTACAGTCTGATCAACGCCACGAGCGACTGGCTGATGTTTTTCCGCGCCAGCAACCTGCTCGACGAGGAGGCGCGGGATCACGCCTCGGTGCTCAAGGACCAGGCGCCCCGTGTCGGCCGCTCTCTGGTCGTGGGCTTGCGCACCACCTTCTAGGTCCGCCCCGGCGGCTCAGTCCGGCGCTTTCGCCGGCGCGACCTGGCGCCGGCGGCGGCGCTGGCGCAACAAGTCCCAGGTATAGACGGCAAGACCCAGCCAGATCAGCACGAAGCTGATCAGTTGCAGCCCGTCAAAGGGCTCCCGAAAGGCAAAAATCGCCAGCAGGAAAGTCAGACTGGGCGCCAGATACTGAAGCATGCCGACGGTATAGAGGGGCAGGCGTCGCGCGCCCGCGCTGAACAGCGCCAGGGGCACCGTGGTAATGACGCCGCCGGCGATCAGCATCCAGTCCAGAAAGCGGCTTTCCTGGGTGAAAGTGCCTTGCCCGGTCATCAGCCAGTAAGCAATAAATCCGCCGGCCACCGGCAGGGCAAACAGGGTTTCGACCAGCAGCCCCTGCAGGGCATCGACCCGGACCTGTTTGCGCAGCAACCCATAGCAGGCAAATGACAGGGCCAGGCTGAGAGAGACCCAGGGCAACTTGCCGATGGCCAGAATCCGGATGGCGACGCCGGCGAGGGCCAGCAGCACCGCAATGCGCAAAAAACGGTCCAGTTTTTCTTTCAGGAATACCACCCCGAGCAAAACGCTGACCAGGGGATTGATAAAGTAGCCGAGACTCGTTTCCAGAACCCGCTCATGGGTGACCGCCCAGGTAAAGACAAACCAGTTCACCGAGATCAGCAGGGTGGTCAGACTCAGGGTCGCGAGGGTCCGGCCATCGCGAAACACCCGGTCCAGTTGCAGGGGTTTGCGCAGGATCAGCAACAGGATCAGGACCACAGGCAGCGACCAGGCGACCCGGTGGGCCAGGATCTCAAATGCGGGGATACCGACCAGCGGCCGGAAGTACAGTGGCGCCAGTCCCCAAATCAGAAACGCGCCGAAAGCATACCAGAGGCCGGCGGTGAACTGGCCATCTGCAGCGTTACCAGGGTTATTGGCCATGGGACTAGGCGACCATGTAGGTCCCCGTCGCCACGGCGATCAGGGTATCTGTTTCATTGCGAAGCTCCATGCGCACCACGGCCACCCGGCTGCCGGTCCGCAGCATCGTCGCGGTCGCGAAATACTCTTCACCCCGTCCCGGTTGCAGATAATCGACCCGGATGTCGATGGTCGACAGACGGGCCAGTTTGCGGCCCAGCTCGGTGATGTGGGTCAGTGGATTCGAGTGCATGACGCTGACCGCCGCCATGGTGCCGCCGGCCATGTCGAGGGCCGCGGAAATGACGCCACCGTGGAGCACCCCGGTCACGAAATTGCCGACCAGCTCGTCTTTCATTTTGAAACTGAGAACACACTTTTCCGGATCGAGATCCCGGAATTCCAGCCCCAGCACCCGGTTGAAGGGGACTTCGCGGGCAAAAATCCCGGCCAGCTTGCTAAGTGCCTGTTGGGTGATAGTCGCCATAAAAATCTGTTATCCGGTTGCGCGTGCGGGCATCATACCATTGCAATTGGGCGCCAGCCTTTCTAAATTGGCGGCATTACAGGGCCGGATTCCCGGCGCACCCCGGACTCCAGGTATTTGAAACCAATGGATGATCGCGTAACTGGCAAGTTTACCCGTCTGGACTTTCAGCCGCCGGCCTGGCTGAAAAATCCCCATACCCAGTCGGTGATGGCGAGCAGCAAGCTGCGTCTGAAGAAAATTGCGCACGATCTGGCACCGATGAAGTCGGCATCGCGACCGATGCTGCTCGAGGGCGGTGACGGCCAGTTGCTGGGCTATTTGTCGGCGCCGGCACCCGGGCGGCCACTGGTGATTTTGTTGCATGGCTGGGAAGGCTCCGGCGAATCGGTGTACCTGCAGTCCGCGGCAGCCTGGTTGTACCGGCAGGGCTACGCAGTGTTGCGCCTGCATCTGCGGGATCACGGCGACTCCCACCACCTGAACCGGGACTTGTTCCATTCCTGCCGCGATCCCGAGGTAACCCGGGCTATCCTGCACGCCATGGAGCGCATCGACGCGCCGAGTTACCAGCTTATCGGATTTTCTCTCGGCGGCAGCTTTGCCTTGCGCAGCGCGCTCGGTTGCGAGCAGGCTGGCCGGCCCCTCGATGGCGTCATCAGTGTCTGTCCACCGCTGGAGCCCAAACATACCCTGCACGCCATGCAGACGGGACCGGCGATCTATCACTATTACTTCATGCGAAAATGGCGCCGCTCCCTGATCCGTAAAAATAATTGCCATCCGGGGCTTTGTCCGCCGGAGCAGTGGCGGCAATTTGGCAGAATGGATCAGCTGACGGATTACTTCGTCCGCGAACACTCCGACTTCCACGATCTGGACCGCTACTTCAGCGGCTACTCACTGACGGGCGACCGGCTGGCTTCCATGCACACCACCGCCGCAATGCTGCTGAGTGAAGATGACCCTATCTGTCTGGCCCGGGATCTCGACAGGACCCGACTTGGCCCCGGGGTCCAGGCCTATCTGACCCGTTATGGCGGCCATTGCGGTTTTATCGATCACCTGGGGTTGAATAACTGGCTGAATCGCCGCTTGCTGGACTGGCTACACGAGCAATGCCCGGCTACGTCGGCGCCTGTGACAGATTGATATCGGTTCTCGCTCTGCCTTCCCGTAACGCCTGCCAGGCAGCCCGGTAACCGGCCTCCAGATCCCGGCAGAATGCCGGCAGATCCATCAGATCCGTATTCTCCAAAG
>JASBTO010000028.1 GCA_030148365.1 Kangiellaceae bacterium | reverse complement strand
TGGGTTCCGACGGTTTTGCCGACGATTTCTCCTGGGGCTACCGTCTCGTGGGCCGTCTGGAGTACAACAATGCGTTCGCGGGCATCAACGTGCTGCCGCGGATTGTTTTCCAGCATGACGTCAAGGGCAATACGCCTGCGCCCATCAGCAACTTCCTGGAAGATCGCAAGTCCATGGCGCTCGGCGTCACTTTCGATTATCAGGCACGTTGGAGAGCGGACATTGTCTACAACATGTTCTGGGACGCAGAGCCCTACAACCTGGTGTCCGATCGGGACTACCTGGCCATGAGCGTCAGCTACTCATTCTAATTCGGGGGTAAGATTTTGATGACCACAAACAAGAAAACAACTTTGCTGGCCAGCGCAATACTGATGGCAGTTGGCGCCACGGGCGCCATGGCCAAGGTATCTGAAGACGAAGCCGGTCGACTGGGAAATGAACTGACGCCGATGGGCGCCGAAGCCGGGGCCAACGCAGACGGCACCATTCCGGCCTGGACGGGGGGCATCACCTCGGCACCGTCCGGCTACAAGGCCGGCGATCATCATCCGGATCCTTTTGCCGACGATCAGATCAAGTTCACCATTACTGCCGACAACTACGAGCAGTACCGGGAGCAGTTGACGCCGGGTCAGGAAGCGCTGTTCAAGGCCTATCCGGAAGAGTACCGGATGCATGTCTATCCGACTCGCCGGAGCGCCTCCTATCCTGACTTTGTTTACGACGCGACCCGGAAAAATGCAGTCAACGCCGAATTGGTCGAAGGCGGCAACGGTCTGAAAGGCGCGTCGATTGGCGTACCTTTTCCCATTGCGCAAAATGGTCTGGAAGCGGTCTGGAATCACATAGCCCGGTACCGCGGCGCGAAAATTCGCCGCCATGCCAGCCAGGCGTCACCGCAGGCAAGCGGCTCCTATGTGCTGGTCAAGATCCTCGACGAGTTGTACCTGGTTTACGGCGATCCGGAAATCCAGCAGAGCAAGCTCTACGAAGACAACGTGCTCGCTTATTTCAAGCAGCAAGTAACCTCGCCGGCACGTCTCGCCGGTACGGCCCTGCTGGTCCATGAAACCATCGATCAGGTCAAGGATCCGCGTCGTGCCTGGACCTACAACACCGGTCAGCGCCGCGTTCGTCGCGCGCCCAATGTTGCCTATGATGCGCCGGGTACCGCTTCCGACGGTCTGCGTACTACCGATGATTTCGATATGTACAACGGCGCGCCGGATCGCTACAACTGGAAGCTGGTGGGCAAGAAGGAAGTTTACATTCCCTACAATACCTACAAGCTGCACTCCGATCAGACGTCCTACGAGGACATCCTCAAGCCTCACGTTATCAACCAGGACCTGAACCGCTATGAATTGCACCGGGTCTGGGTGGTCGAGGCTACCCTGAAAGAGGGTACCAGCCATCAGTATGGCAAGCGGGTGTTCTACATGGACGAGGACAGCTGGCAGATTGCCCTTGCTGAGCTTTATGACAAGCGCGGCGATCTGTGGCGCGTGGCCATGTCCCATGCCGTCAATTATTACGACGTACCGACCCTCTGGTCGACGTTGGAAGCCTACTATGATCTGCCTTCCGGGCGCTATCTGGCCATTGGTCTGGATAACCAGGAAGATATGTACGACTTCAATGCCGACCTGACTCTGGAAGACTTTACTCCGGCGGCATTGCGGCGTTCCGGTCGCCGTTAATGCGGAGTCTGTCAGACTGGATGCGGCCGGGTTCCCGGCCGCATTTTTTTTGCGCGCTTCTCCGGCTTGCCGGTTTTCTGATGCTGGCTTCTACCGGGACTGCCCGGGCTGAACAGGCCTATATGGCGCCGGAAGCGGAGCAGGCCATGTTTCTGGACCTGGCCCGACTTGACTCCGGAAGTGTCGTGGCCGTTGGCGAGCGCGGCATCATCCTGAAGAGTGATGCAGACGGTGGTGACTGGGCCCAGGCGCCGGTACCCACCCGGGCGACCCTGACCTCGGTGGTTTTTATTGATGACCAGCGGGGCTGGGCGGCGGGGCACGATCAAACCATCCTGCACACTACCGATGGCGGCGCCAGCTGGCAGTTACAGCATGAATCTGATGATCAGTTGCAACCGGCGGTCTTTGATATCTGGTTTGCCGACGCCAACCGGGGCCTTGCAATCGGCGCTTACGGTCTCTTTCTGGTGACCAGGGACGGCGGCAAGAGCTGGCAGAATTTCAACCTCGACAATCTGGAAGATCCGGCTTTCGGTCTGCCCCACTTCTATGCCATTTCCGAGGGGCCCGACGGCAAACTGCTGATGGCGGGAGAAGCCGGCCTGTTGGCGTTTTCCGATGATCAGGGCCGGACCTGGCGGAAACTGGAAAGCCCCTACATCGGCTCCTGGTTTGGCGCCAGTTGGCAGGCGGACGGGACGCTTTATGTTCTGGGTTTGCGCGGGCATTTTTTTCGGTCGGTGGATGAAGGCCGCTCCTGGTCACGGCTCCCGGTCCCGACGACCGCCGGTCTCAATGACGTTCTGCTCCACGAAGATGGCCGCATGCTGGTCGCCGGACTGAATGGGGTGATCCTCTACTCCGAGGATGGCGGCCGGTCATTCCAGTTGACCCAGCGCAATGACCGCAAGGGGATCAATGCGCTGGTGTCCCTCAATAACCACCTTATCCTGGCCGGCGAAGGCGGCGTCAGAGATTCGGATCTGACGGGCAAGCCCCGGGAATAAACCCACTTTTCAAGGCAATCTCAGCTTATGGCGGATACGGGCATCAAAAACAGAATTCTGGGCCTGCTTTTCGGCCAGCGCATGGCGGTACTGATCGTCTTTGCACTGGTGACCCTGGCGATGGCGTTTCTGGCGTCCCGCATGCGGGTCGATGCCAGTTTTGAGAAAAATATCCCCCTGACCCATGAGTATATGCAGACCTACCTCGATCACCGGGAGGAGTTCGGGTCTGCGAACCGGGTACTGATTGCCCTCGAAGACACCAGCGGCGACATCTTCAACAAGGATTTCTTCGCGGCGCTGAACGAGGCGACGGACGAAGTTTCTGCCATTTCCGCCGTTCATCAGCCCCAGGTCAAATCCCTGTTTACGCCCAATACCCGCTACATTGAGGCTGTTGAAGGCGGCCTCGCCGGGGGACCGGTAGTGCCGGCGGAGTTTGACGGCAGCAGCGAGTCACTGGAAATCGTGCGTCAGAATGCCCTCAAGGCCGGGCTCGTCGGACGCATGATTGCCAATGATTTTTCCGCGGCCATGGTCACCGGCCAGTTGTTGCCGACCGACCCCGGCACCCGGGCCGATACGGATTTTGTCGATATTGCCCATCAGCTCGAGAGCATCCGCGGTCGCCTGGAGCAGAAGTACCCGGATGTAAAAGTACACATCATCGGCTTTGCCAAGATGATTGGCGATGTTTCCGACGGCGCCCAGCAGGTCTTGCTGTTTTTCCTGATCGCCTTTGTGATTACCGCCATTCTCGTTTACTGGTATTCCCATTCGGTGCTGATGACCCTGCTGCCGCTGTTCTGCTCGGTGATAGCGGTGATCTGGCAACTGGGTCTGCTGACCCTCGGCGGCTTCGGGCTGGATCCCATGTCGATCCTGGTGCCATTTCTGGTCTTTGCCATCGGCGTCAGTCACGGCGTGCAGATGATCAACGCGACCGGTCGGCACATTGCCGAAGGCATGACGGCATTTGAATCCGCCAAGGCGTCCTGTGCAAGGCTGTTGGTACCGGGCGGCATCGCGTTACTCTCCGACACCATCGGCTTCCTGACGCTGCTGTTTATCGAGATCGATATCATCCGGGAGTTGGCCATAACCGCCAGCCTGGGTGTTGCCGTCATTATCCTGACCAACCTGATCCTGTTGCCGCTGCTGCTCTCCTACGTGCGCTTCAAACCGGATTTTGCCGACAAGGTAAAAGCCGGTGCCCGCAAACAGGATGGCCTGTGGCGAATACTCAGCCATTTTGCGACCCAACCGCTCGCAGGCATTGCGCTGAGCGTAGCGATTCTGCTGGGCGCATTCGGTTTCTGGCAGGCGCAAAACCTCAAGATTGGCGAACTCCACGCCGGCGCCCCGGCGCTGCGCCCTGACTCCACATATAACGTCGATACCGCCTTTATTACCGAGAATTTTTCCATTGGCACCGATGTCATGTCGGTGATGGTGGAGACGGTCCCGAACGGCTGCACCCACTACGACATCATGAACGAGATCGACGAGTTCCAGTGGTATGTGCAAAATGTCGACGGCGTGCAATCGGCCATTTCCCTGCCGTCGGTGGCGAAAGTCATCAACGCCGCCT
>JASBTO010000022.1 GCA_030148365.1 Kangiellaceae bacterium | reverse complement strand
TCGCGACTATCATGCGCTGCTGGGGAAGCGTCTGGCTGGCCTTGATCATCTGCGAGGTCGAGCCGACAAAATCCGCCATCTCCACCACGGATTGGGGTGATTCCGGGTGCACAAGCACGGCGGCATCGGGGTACAGCATCTTCATCTGCTGCAGGCCCTGGTGTTTGAATTCATCATGGACCACACAAGCGCCCTGCCACAGGATCATGTCGGCGCCGGTTTGCTGCTGGATGTAGCGGCCGAGGTGACGATCCGGGGCCCAGATGATCTTCTTGTCATCGGCATCCAGGTGCTCAATGACTTCCACGGCGATACTGGACGTGACCACCCAGTCGGCACGGGCTTTTACCGCCGCGGAAGTATTGGCGTAAACCACCACGACCCGATCCGGGTGCTGGTTGCAAAAGGCATCAAACTCCTTGATCGGACAGCCGAGGTCCAGGGAGCAGGTGGCGTCCAGGGTCGGCATCAGCACCCGCTTTTCAGGGCTCAGGATCTTGGCGGTTTCCCCCATGAATTTGACACCGGCAATAATGATGGTGTCCGCTTCGTGGCGGGCACCGAACCGGGCCATCTCCAGCGAGTCGCCGACAAAGCCGCCGGTCTCTTCCGCAAGGGACTGGATTTCCGGGTCGGTGTAATAGTGGGCGATCAGGACCGCATTATGCACTTCCAGCAGACGCTTGATACGACTCCGGAATGCCTCGGCTTCGGCCGCGGACATTTCTCGGGGAGGCTTGGGGAACGGGACTTCTACCGGGATGGCTTGAGCGGGGTTTTGCATGCAACTTACAATCTCGTCAGGCTTGCGGACGCAGGAACGCCGGCTTTGGATCCATTATAACAAGAGCTGTCTGCCGGTTGCATGTGGAATTGCCCGGCCATTGTGGCCGGAGGGGTAATCGGGATGCCGTTGACACGGAACCGGGAGTTGGTAATCTGGTTGCTTGCTTTTCCAGGAGGTCAGGATGTTCCGGTTGATGAACAGATTTTCGCTACTGCCAATTGTCCTGTTGCTTCTGGTCGCGGCCTGCAGCGATGACCGAAGTGATGATGAGCATGGCTTCATCGACGGTCAAATCCGCTATCCTGTCGCGGAAAAATCCGACCACACCGACGATTATCACGGCACCGTCGTCGCAGACCCCTACCGCTGGCTGGAAGAGGATAACGAGCAGACCCGCGACTGGATCGCGGCCCAGCAATCCCTGACCGATGCCTGGCTGGCCAGCATCCCGGCGCAAAAAGACCTCACCGATGAGCTGACCCGACTCTGGGATTACGCCAAATTTTCGTCGCCCATCGAGCGCAACGGCCGCTTTTTCTACTTTCACAATGAAGGCCTGCAAAACCAGTCGCAGCTGTACCGACTCGAACGCCTCGACGCCGAGCCGGAGCTGCTCCTGGACCCCAATCAGTTTTCCGAGGACGGCACCCGGGCGCTGTCCGGCATCTCTCTGAGCCGCCACGGCCGTTACCTGGCTTACGGCATTGCCGAGTCGGGCTCTGACTGGCAAACCTGGCGGATCCGCAATACCGCGACCGGTGATGACCTGCCGGACGTTATCGAACGCATCAAATTCAATGAGCCGGCCTGGACCCGGGATCACCGGGGTTTCTTCTATGCTCGCTATGAGCCGCCCGCCGAAGGCCGCGACCTGAGTGACGCGAATCTGAATCAGAAACTCTATTATCACCGGCTCGGCAGCAGTCAGGATCAGGATCAACTGATTTACGAACGCCCCGATCATCCGGACTGGGGTTTCCAGCCCAGGGTGTCTGACAGCGGACGCTACCTGATCATCAGCGCCACAAAGGGTACCGATGAGCGCAATCGGCTGTTCTACCGGGATCTGGCTCGAGCCGATGGCGAAGTGGTGCCCTTGCTCGAAGACTATGAAGCGGCCTGGGAGTTTCTTGGTAATCGTGGCAAGGTATTTTACTTCCGCACTGACTACCGCGCGCCGCTCGGACGGATTGTGGCCGTCAACCTCGAACGGACCCATCGCCGGCACTGGCAGGAGATAATCCCCGAGGGTGAACATACTCTCGCCGGGGCTATTCTGACCCGGGAGCATCTGGTCGCCAATTACCTGGAAAACGCCCTGAGTCGCCTGTCGGTTCACGATATGACCGGCGAAAAACTGGCGGACATCGAGTTGCCGGGCACCGGCAATGTCTCCGATCTGGAGGCCAGTCGCTCCGGCGATCTGCTGTTTTACACCTATCAGTCGTACCTGCAACCGCCGACCATTTACCGTTACGACCTCGCGGATCTGACCGGCATGATCTTCCGGCAGCCGGACTCCGGTATCGATACCGGCGAGTTCGTTTCCGAGCAGGTTTTTTTCGAGAGCCAGGACGGCACCCGGGTGCCCCTGCTGCTCTCTTATCGCAAGGGCATGGAGAAAAACGGTGACAATCCGACTCTGCTGTACGGCTATGGCGGCTTCAATATCGCTATCCTGCCACGCTATTCGCCGCTGGTGATCCAATGGATGCGCCTCGGCGGAATTTATGCCGTGGCCAATTTGCGCGGAGGTTCCGAGTACGGCGAGGCCTGGCACCAGGCCGGCATGCTCGACAAGAAGCAGAACGTTTTTGACGATTTTATTGGCGCGGCGGAATGGCTGATCAGTGAAAACTACACCCGGCCTGAAAAGCTCGCCATTTATGGTCGCAGTAATGGCGGGTTGCTGGTCGGCGCCGCCATGACCCAGCGTCCGGATCTGTTTGCCGCCGCCCTGCCCGCCGTCGGCGTGATGGACATGTTGCGCTTCCAGCGCTTCACCATTGGCCACGCGTGGGTGCCCGAATATGGCTCCAGTGAAGATCCGGACCAATTCAAAAATCTTTATGCCTATTCGCCTTATCACAACCTGGAACCGGGTACGGAGTATCCGGCCACCATGGTGATGACGGCGGATCACGACGATCGGGTGGTGCCGGCCCACAGTTTCAAGTTTGCCGCTCGCCTGCAGGAGGTCCAGGCCGGCGAGCAACCGGCCCTGATCAGGATCGAAAGCAAGGCCGGTCACGGCGCCGGCAAACCCGTGAGCAAGAAGATCGGGGATGACCGGGATATGCTGGCGTTTTTGATCCGGAGCCTCGACATGGAAGGCGGC
>JASBTO010000019.1 GCA_030148365.1 Kangiellaceae bacterium | reverse complement strand
GCAACCTCGCCCGCTTTGGCCCGAACCTGCTGACGCAACCAACCGTGGCCGACTCCCCCGCCAGTCCCATTCCCGAGCCAGATACCTTGCTGCTGCTGGGCCTGGGCCTGGCCGGCTGGTTTGCGGCGAAAAGGCGTAAGTACTAATCCGGCCACGGAAAGCCGTTAGGGAAACTCCCGGCGCAAGCTGCAATGGGGCTCAGTGAGGAAAAAACCCGGGAAGCATAAACAAGGGACAAAAATCCGGTTATACCGGGGTCATCGGATTTTAGTATATCCGTTACTCGAGAGTGACTGGAACTCGTCGCGGGTTCAGTCACAGATTGCGCCAGTCTGACGACACTTTGGAAACAGACTCCTGACAGGCGGATGCAGCGCGCCATTTCTTTATCCGGCAATGGCCAAATCGAGGTCGCCGAAGTTCGGCAGCGCAACCCGACAATTGAGTGACCTCTGCGGAAAGATTGCACTCCTGTCTACAGAAAAGTGCCCCGGAGCTTCCGCACCCGGGGCAGTTAAACTCTCAAAGATCCCTCTTCAGGCAAATCCGCTGGCAGCACCGCTCCTGCGACCCCCTGTTGCACCCAACCGGTGCCTTTGTGCCGCTTGCCACGGTCACTGGCTAAATGTTCTCCGCCAGGCCAAAAGCCATCACATCAATCTCCACATTGGCCCCCCGGGTTATCGTGTTGTAGACCGGTGAAAATTTCGCCAGCGCCCTTAACCGCTTCATGTCCTCCGGCGCGGCCTTGACCCGGTAGCGCATCCGGATGTCAGTGAAGCCCTTGGGCACAGTGGTATCCAGGCCCAGAAAGCCGCGCAGATCCAGATCCCCTTCAACTTCCGCCTCCATTGCTTCGATATGAATGCCGTTGACCGCCGCATGGGCAACCATGCTGGTTGTCACACAGGCTGCCAGGGCATTAAGCAAATGTTCAACCGGGTTGGCAGCGCTGTCGTCACCGGCCAGAATCGGCGGTTCGTCCGCACTGAGCACCATGGTTTGCTTGTGGGCCATTTCTTCGCCGGCGCCGTAAAAACCGGTGATGGTGGAAGCATTGCGCGTTCCCCCCTGCCACTTGTTGCTGGCGCGGAACCTGCAGGCGCCCAGACCGGCGTCCTTGCTGATAGCTTGTGCCGTGCCCATCAATATGTCGAGATCGATCCCGTTCACAAGATTATCGGCAGATTGTTGCATCGTTTGCTGTGTCATCTTCAACCTCCTGGTTGGATGGATTGGCCGGGATTGGCCTTGGCACTCATCGCTGAATTCCGGTGCCATGGTTCCAGTCTGGGCCTTGACGGGCCTTTCCGTAAGATGGATATTTTCCAATAACAGGGCATTTGTGCCAGATTCGTCGAGGCAATCAGCATGAACTCTTCCGTCGCTCCCAAATCGGTCCTCCTGATCGCGGTCAGGGAAACCGCCGGCTCCGCGCTCTACGGCATGCTGGATGTATTGATGGCCGCCGGCAATATCTGGCAAACCCTGGTCGGTACCGATGCCCCGCAACAGCTGTTTGAAACCAGAATAATCTCTCCCTCCAGAGCGCTTTTTACTTGTGGCAACAATATTCCCGTCCGGCCCGACTGCACGCCGGATGACGATCCGGACGCCGATATCATTATCCTGCCGGAACTATGGTTGGGTCCCGAGGAAGACATGCATGGCCGCTACCCCGAATTGGTCCAATGGCTAATCCGGCAGTGGAGTGCCGGGGCCTGCGTGTATTCCGCATGCTCAGGCACCATTCTGCTGGCGGAATCCGGCTTGCTGGACGGTCGGCAGGCAACTTCCCACTGGGGCTATCAGGAATTGTTCCGCAAGGAATATCCGCAAGTGCGGTTTAGCCCCGAACCCAATCTGGTATTCGCCGATCCCGGCGGCCGGATCGTTACCGCCGGCGGCACCACTTCGTGGCATGATCTGGCGCTGCATATCATCTCCCGCCACGGCAGTCCGGGTGAAGCCTTGCGGATTGCCAAAGTCTATCTGCTGAAATGGCATGAAGAGGGCCAGCTGCCCTTTGCGACCCGGGTGCGCAGAACCCGACACGCCGACTCGGTGGTACGGGCCGCCGAAGACTGGCTGGCGGCGCATTATCAGGAGCAGGATGCGCTGCGCCAGATGGTGGTTCTCGCAAAGATCCCGGAGCGTACCTTCAAGCGGCGGTTCAAAAATGCCACTGGCCAGACACTACTGGAAATGATCCAGAACTACCGGGTCGAAGCCGCCAAAAAGCTTCTGGAGGCAGACACTACACCGGTGGATGAAATCAGCATCCAGGTCGGCTACGAAGACGCTTCCTTTTTTCGGCGACTCTTCAAGAGACTCACCGGCCTGACCCCGAGTGATTACCGGCGCATGTTCCAGCCGGTCATGGCCATGGCCGGTAAGCCGTCACCCAGGCGCGCTGGCTGAAGAAGTTGCTACCGCAGGGACGCAAGGCTGATGAAGGCTGTTTTCGCGGAAAGAGTTACAGGGAACGGCCAATGCCCGAGGATGTGCTTGCAGCTATCCAGGAATTGAAGGCGACTCTGTAGACTGTCACTTCGATTGCCTCGTCAACTGCCAGGACCTCCAGGCAATTTCTCACGGGTATAAAAAAAGCCCTGCATTCGCAGGGCTTTTCAGGATGGTGCCGAAGGCCGGACTTGAACCGGCACGAGCATAGCTCACTACCCCCTCAAGATAGCGTGTCTACCAATTCCACCACTTCGGCTTTAAACATTTACTGATCGTCCTCTTCCGGAACAGGTTCTTCGCTGCTCTCCTCATCGGTCATCAGCTCTTCCGACTCGGTCGCCTCGTCCGTAGCTTCTTCGGCTACCGGCAGATCGCTGTCCTGGCTGGCGGGCAATTCGGACAGGATATCGGTGCCTTCCGCCGGTGCAGCCTGCTCTTCTTCAGCGGCTGCGTTAAAAATATCGTTGTCGGTATCTGCAACAGGCTGGGCGTACAGGTAAGCCAACGCCAGCGCGACGCCGAAAAAGATCACGGCGAGAACCGTAGTTGCCCGGGTCAGAAAATTGCCGGAACCGGGAGCACCGAAGACGGTGCCGGATGCGCCTGCGCCAAAGGACGCGCCCATTTCGGCGCCTTTACCTTGCTGGATCAGGATTACGCCAATCAGGGCAATCGCCACGATCAACAACAAAATCATCAATACTGTTTGCATTCAATTAGCCTGCTGCTTTGCAAATACTTATAAAATCGTCAGCCTTCAGGGAAGCTCCACCTATCAGACCGCCATCAATATCCGGTTGCTGTAACAGTTCACCGGCGTTGGACGGCTTCATGCTGCCGCCATACAAAATTCTCAGTTGCGCCGCGATTCTAGCATCCAGTTGCGCCAATTGCTCGCGAATACCCGCATGAACGTCCTGGGCCTGCTCCGGGCTGGCCGTCTTGCCGGTGCCTATCGCCCAAACCGGCTCGTAGGCGATGACCGCGTTCTCAAATGCTGCAATGCCGGATTGCGCCAATACTGCATCTATCTGCGCCGCGACCACTTTCATGGTGTCTCCGGCTTCTCGCTGCTCCAACGTTTCACCGACGCACAGGATCGGGGTCAGACTCTCGGATTGCGCCCGGGCAAATTTGCTTGCCACCCGCGTATCCGTGTCTCCAAACAGGCTGCGTCGCTCGGAATGGCCGACCAGTACATAACCGGCGCCGAGATCCCGCAACATATCGCCGCTGATCTCCCCGGTGTAGGCGCCCTGATCATACTCCGACAAATCCTGGCCACCCAGGCCAATACTGCCGTCTTTCAGCGCCTTGCCTGCATCCGCCATATAAATGGTGGGCGGACATACCAGAACTTCGGCGTCCAGACCTTCGGGCAAGCCCTTGTTCAGGCCGGAAATCAATTCCGGAACCATGGCCCGGGACCCGTTCATTTTCCAGTTGCCGGCTATCAGAAGTCGACGCACAGGGGTCCCCTTGTCTATGGCTGTTCCCGAAAGGGCGCAAATAGTAACCGACCCGCCGCCCGCTGACAAGCATTCCGGGCCCGCCAAAATGTGTAACGCTTCTTGTCTGTACGTTGTCGGTCCCGGGACAACGGGGTAAATTGGATCCGTTCCCCAAATACCAGGAAGCAAGTCATGAGAATCCTCGCCCTGGCCGCCGGTTACGCGGCCTTCGCCATCCTCGCCCTGACACCCGCCGAGGCTCCGGTTGCCAGCGACCAAACGACCATATCCGACGAGCAGGTCAAAGCCATACACCGCTACGCCCGTAACGGTTCACCCACCGCCCAGGCTCTGCTTGCCGCCATGTACCTCAATGGCAATGGCGTCGACAAGGACGTCAAAAAAGCCAAAAACCTGTTTCTGAAAGCCGCCCGCCGGGGTAATCGGGGCGCCCAGTACCAGATGGGACGCTTTTACGAACTTGGCGAATTCGTCAAACAGGACCAGGGCAAAGCGGTAAAGTGGTACCAGAAAGCCGCCGACCAGCAATACCGGCCGGCTATCCAGGGCCTGACCCGACTGGCGCCGGAACTTGCCGCCGAATATGATTCGGGTCCCGACAGCGATCCGGACCATGCCGTAGCCGACACCAAAAGGCCGGACAGCGCCGTCCCCGGGCAGGAAGCCGAAAGCTCCCAGGCCATCGCCGGGAAGGACGCCGATGCCGATGTTCAGGTCATGGAAGTCCGTGGTAAGGGGCTGACGCTGGATGCGGCCCTTGAGGAAATCGGTAATTCCGAATACAAAAGCCGCCCGCAGACCGGCAGCCGTCTCAATGGTTGTCAGCCGCCCCAGTGCCGATCCTATAGCTGCGTTGACGAAAAAGGCCGCAGTACCAACCGCTGTGAAAAAGCCCTCGGTCAGTAACCCGGCTCCGGATTACTGACTTCGTGATTTATTGCGCGGAAAAGTCTAGGACTTACGCGGGATGCACAGCGCCGGGCGGCCGTCATAGATGTTGTCTTTGTAGGGCCCGTCGGCATAGACATAGTGCAGAAATACCTGGATCTGCCAGTGGTCCGGCTCAGTCAGCCAGACATTGCGCCAATGAGGCAGTTTTGAGCCGGTGAAGATCAGAAAGTCACCCTGTTCGAGCAACAGTTCCTGTTCCTTGCCGTGCAAATCCGTCAGATAAATCGGCCACGGCTTTTGATCATTGTAGCCAAGGGTCAGTGTCGTGCTGACTTCGCAGGACTCCCGATCCGTATGTTCTTTCATTTCCGCGCCGGGGAAATAGACCCGTGTATAGCTGTAGGTCGGTAGCACCTGCCGGCCCGTTACCTCTCCTACAACGCCGGTCATCTGCGCAAGCAGGGTTTCGGCAAACGGAATTCCGTAGCCGACCCGGGACTTTTCCACCTGGGCGTCGTTATTGCGCATGAAGCCTGCCTTGAGCAACAGATTGAAGTAATTGATCCCGAAATCACAGAGGAGTTTGGGTACGGCCTTGCGCACCGCGGCATATTGCTCTGCCTGAAAAAAGCTTTTTAATTCACTGGCTTGCTGCATGAGGACTCGACGCTGTTTTCGCGTTTGGGGTTAGAAATTGAAAGCGCTCCCATTATAGATCAGTCCGGGGCAATCCACGAGAGGCGCCCCCATTCTCAAGGATTGCGGTCAGTTTCCGGGGCCATCACCTGGCGCTCTTCCGGCTCCGGTCTTGAAGTGAGCCCGTCCCGCCGGGATAAATTCTGGCCAAATCGCGGGGCTTCACAGTATAATACGGCGCCAATTTCGGCCCTCGGCGGGCCGGGACCGGGAAAGCGGCAAATCTGCGGGCAAACACCGGATTATCCATCATGATAAACCGCCTGACAGGTCACGAGACTTCTGTCGGGTAAAGAGTATTGCCAAGGCGCCGGCAGCGGGATCCCTGCCAGCGTGCCCAGACATTAATCGAGTGTGATAGTGAGCCTATGATCAAATTAAAGAAAGGCCTGGACCTTCCGATTGAAGGACAGCCCGAACAGAAAATTTACGAAGGCCCTGAAATCCGGACGGTTGCGGTACTTGGCGAGGACTATGTCGGTATGAAGCCGACCATGCATGTCCAGGAAGGCGACCGCGTCAAGCTCGGACAGGCTCTGTTCTCTGACAAGAAAACCCCCGGCGTGGTATTTACCGCACCCGGAGCCGGCGTGGTCAGCGCGGTCAATCGGGGCGCCAAACGGAAGCTGCTTTCCGTGGCCATCGATCTTGAAGGCGACGAAGCTGTCGAGTTCGGGCACTTTGCTTCCGACCGCCTTGCCAGCCTGGAGCGCGATCAAATTGTTGATCAGCTGGTTCAGTCAGGCCTTTGGACCGCCCTGCGGACCCGGCCCTTTTCGAAAATTCCGGCACCGGAAAGCGAAACCCGGGCAATTTTCGTCACGGCCACTGATACCAATCCCCTCGCTGCCGATCCGATGCTGGTCATTGACGAGAACCGGGATGCCTTCACCGACGGCCTCAAGATCCTGTCACAACTGACTGCCGACAAAGTCTATGTCTGCACCCGCGGCAACGTTCAGGCGCCCCAGGTCAACACCGGCAACGTGGTTTACGAAGGCTTCGAAGGCCCCCACCCCGCCGGCCTTGTCGGCACCCACATCCATTTCCTGTATCCGGCCGGTAAAAACACGACCGTCTGGCACATTGGTTACCAGGATGTCATCGCTTTCGGGAAACTCTTCACTACCGGCCGTCTGCCAGTGGATCGGGTTATCGCCCTTGCCGGACCCCGGGTAGACAATCCCCGGCTGGTCCGTACCCGCCTCGGCGCCAGTCTTGATAACCTCCTGGCAGGCACCGAGATCGATGGCGACAACCGGGTGATTTCCGGTTCCGTGCTGGCCGGCACCCACGCCCTGGGCGCACGCGCCTACCTCGGGCGTTACCACAACCAGGTCAGCGTCATTGCCGAAGGCCGCGAAAAGGAATTCTTCGGCTGGATCCATCCCGGCAAGGAAAAGTTTTCGGCGACTCGCGCGTTTATCTCGCACCTGATCCCCGGTAAACGCTTCGCCATGACCACCTCCACCGGCGGCAGTGAGCGGGCCATCTTGCCCATTGGCACCTACGACCGGGTGATCCCGCTGGACATGCTGGCGCTCCCCCTGCTCCGGTCACTGGTCACCGGCGATACCGACACGGCGCAACAACTGGGCTGCCTGGAGCTGGACGAGGA
>JASBTO010000015.1 GCA_030148365.1 Kangiellaceae bacterium | reverse complement strand
GAGCTGGCATCAGCCGCCAGAACCCGATGCCGTCAATATCCTGCTGGATCCGGGCCTGGCATTCGGCACCGGCAGCCATGCCACCACCGCCCTGTGCCTGGCCTGGCTCGAGCAAGCCGGCCTGACCGGCAAGACCGTCATTGACTACGGGTGCGGCTCCGGCGTACTGACACTGGCGGCGCTGATGCTCGGCGCCAACAAGGTCTCGGGCGTCGATATCGATCCCCAAGCCATCACCGCGACCCACGACAACCTGCGCCGCAACAATCTGCCGACGGATCGTCTGCAAGCCGGTCTGCCCGACGAAATGCATCTTGAGACCGCCGACGTGCTGGTCGCCAACATTCTGGCCGCGCCGTTGCGTGATCTGGCCCCGACCCTGGCGGGACTGGTGCGTCCCGGCGGCCAAATAGCCCTGTCCGGCCTGCTGCGTGAGCAGGCTGACGAGCTGGTCGGGATCTACCGCGAATGGTTCGACATGGCGGCCCCCGAATACCGGGATGACTGGGCCTTGATCCACGGACAAAAACAACAACCATGACCCCCGATCGACTGACCACCTGTTGCCCCTATTGCGACACCTGCTTCGAGGTGACCCGCGGCCACCTCGAAGCCGCCAGCCGGTTGCTGCGCTGCGGCAACTGCCTGCAACTCTTTACCGCCGAGGAGACGCCGGAGCCGGAACCGGCGGCAACCCTGTCACCGACAGTGCCCGTCGATCACTTCAGGGAGCAGACAGCCAGCGACGATGCCGGGCAGGACGATCCGGACGTACTCTCTGACAAGGGTGGCGTCTTTCTCGAAGCCCCCGCCGACGACGAAGAAGCGCCGGACGCCGGCCCTGCGCCAACCGGCGCAACCGAAGCAGCGTCCCCGGAAGCGACCCGCCCGGAGCCCGGCGAAACAGCCCCGGATGCAGACCCGGCACCGCTGCCGGGGATCAACAGCAGCTTTCAGTTACGGACCCCGGGCTCTGCCGACAGGGCCTTTGATATGGCCTTTATGGGCACCGGTGTGCTGTCGACCGCCGACCCCGGCGATGACTTGCCGAAGCCAGCGCCCGAATCTGAGGCCGGGGTGACGCCTGAGCCAGTGGCTCGGAGTGGGCATGAGTCGGTGTCTGCGACAGAGGCCGGCGCAGAGGCTGAACCCGAAGCCGGTGGTGGCTTTGATCCCCATTTCGATCTTGATGCGGCGGCTTCCGAGATCTTCGAGATTTTTGACGCCCATCTGGAAACCGGCGCCGAACCCGAAGTACCGGCCGAACCCGAAGCACCGGCCGAACCCGAAGCACCGGCCGAACCCGAAGTACCGGCCGAACCCGAAGTACCGGCCGAACCCGAAGTACCGGCCGAACCCGAAGCACCCGCCGAACCCGAAGCACCCGCCGAACCCGAAGCACCGGCCGAGCCTGAAGCACCGGCTGAGCCTGAAGCACCGGTCGAACCAGAATCGCCGGTCGAACCAGAATCGCCTGTTGAGCCGGAAGCGCCGGTTGAGCCGGAATCATTGGTTGAGCCTGAAGCCCCGGTTGAGCCGGAATCACTGGTTGAGCCGGAATCACCGGTTGAGCCGGAAGCCCCGGTTGAGCCTGAAGCCCCGGTTGAGCCTGAAGCGCCGGCTGAGCCGGAAGCACCTTTCGGCCAGGAAGATCTCTTCGGGGCTGACGCGATTGCCGGCGCTGAGGACACTGCCGAGCCCGAAGAGGCTGGCGAACAAGAACATAGGGAACCCTCGGAGACAGCAGAGACCTCCGTTGCCGTTGTGTTCCAGCCACTTCCGCGGCAACTCCCACCGGTCCCCTATACCGTTGCTTTCGCCTACCCCGAGACCCGAAACACCGCCCTGACCGGTACCAGCGACTGGCTGGTCACCGAAGCCCCGCCGGCAGGCCCACGGCGCTGGCCGCGGCTGCTTGCCTATGGCGTGCTATCCCTTTTTGTTATCGGCTTGCTGGCCAGCCTCTATGCCTGGCCCCGCCGGGACCTGTTGATGCAGGATCCGGATTGGCGGCCCTGGCTCGCCGCGCTTTGCAGCACCAGCCTCTGTGAATTGGCGCCGCAACGGGATCTCGCCGCCCTGCAATTGCAGGCCCACAACCTCGAGGTCGTTCAGGACGGTAGTCAGCAGTTACGGGTCAACCTGGTGATGCGCAACCAGGCCGGCTTCTCCCAGCCCTATCCCGGCATCCGCATCCGCTTTACCAATATCGGCGACCGACTGATCGCGACCCGGGAACTGCTGCCGGCAGCCTATCTGCCGAGCCATCTGGTCGATTCCCTGATGCCCGCCGGGCAGGACGTTCATATTGCCTTCATCATTGCCGATCCCGGCGATGAAGTGACCGGCTACCAGTTCGAGTTTTATTGAGTGGTGAGGTCGGCTCGACTGGCCTGTCATTCCGATCTGCGCCGGAAAAACGGCGAAGCGCAATAGGCCGGGATCCGGCCGGTGCCGGAAAGGCAGGCTCAGACACAACGGGGATGTCCGCAGGCCTTGATCATGCTGGTGGATTTTTAGTCAGCCGCGTTTTCACCGCCCGATAACTGGTGTATGATCGGCCCCCCTCGAAAGACCTGTTTTCCGACCATGCAGATAGGCCCCTACCAACTGGACAATGCATTGATCCTCGCGCCGATGGCGGGCGTGACCGATCTGCCGTTTCGGCGATTATGCAAACAGTTGGGCGCCGGTACCGCCGTGTCGGAGATGATCGCCGCCAACCCGAAGCTCTGGAATACCCGCAAGAGTCAGCAACGCGCCCGTCATGATGGCGAGCCGGGCCTGCGCCAGGTACAGATTGCCGGCGGCGATCCGGAGATGATGGCCCAGGCCGCCCGCGCCAATGTCGAATTTGGCGCCGAAGTGATCGACATCAACATGGGCTGTCCGGCCAAGAAAGTCTGCAACAAGGCCGCCGGCTCCGCGCTACTCAAGGATCCGGAACTGGTCGAGCAAATCCTCCATGCCGTGGTCAATGCCGTGGAAGTGCCCGTGACGCTCAAGATCCGCACCGGCTGGGATCCGGAGCACAGAAACGGCGTGGAGATTGCGCGCATCGCCGAGGCCGCCGGTATACAGTCCCTTGCCGTGCATGGCCGCACCAAGGCGTGTCTTTACAAGGGTGAGGCCGAATACGAAACCATTGCCGCCATCAAGCAGGCCATCTCCATCCCGGTGATCGCCAATGGCGATATCGACAGTCCCCAAAAAGCCCGGCAGGTGCTGGAGTTGACCGGCGCCGATGCCATCATGATCGGCCGGGCCGCCCAGGGCCGCCCGTGGATATTCAGGGAAATCAATCACTTCCTTGAAACCGGCACGCTCCTGCCAGCTCCCGAGCATGCCGAGATCGCTGATGTGTTGCTCAGCCATGTCTCGGCGCTGCACAGTTTTTATGGCGATTTTCTTGGTCCCCGCATTGCCCGCAAGCACGTAGGCTGGTACCTTAAATCTGCTTCGGGCGAAAAAGAATTCAGAAAAGTTTTCAATAAAATTGAAGGCCCCCGCGATCAACTCGGAGCCTTGCGCAACTATTTCCTACAACAAAATCTACAGGCAGAAGCAGCATGACCATGTTTGATGCACAAGTACCCGAGGCCAGCGTTCGGGAGACCCTGACCACGGATCAACAGACTTTACGCGAATGCGTCACCCAGACCATGAGCCAGTATTTCGCCCAGGTTGGCGATCAGCCCGTCACGGAACTCTATGATCTGGTGCTCTCCCAGGTAGAAGAGCCCCTGCTGAACGTGGTCATGGACTTTACCCGTGGCAACCAGACCCGCGCGGCGGAAATTCTGGGACTCAACCGCGGCACCCTGCGCAAGAAGCTCAAGCTCTACAACATGCTCTGAGGCTTGCCGGGATAATCATGAATAACAGCGCTCTTGAGCGCTGTCTTTGTTTCACCACAGTCAGATCCAGCCGAGGAGTCTATTGATGTCAGCCACGATGTCATCCCACCGCCCCGTTCGTCGAGCCCTGATCAGCGTGTCGGACAAGACCGGAATTGTCGATTTTGCCCGCGCCCTCGCTGACCACGGCATCGAGATCCTGTCCACCGGCGGCACCTTCCGTCTGCTACAGGACGAAGGTATCAAGGCCGTGGAAGTCTCCGACTACACGGGCTTTCCGGAAATGATGGACGGCCGGGTCAAGACCCTGCATCCCAAAGTCCACGGAGGCATACTCGGCCGGCGCGGCACTGATGACGAAATCATGGACGAGCACGGCATCACGCCTATCGACATGGTGGTCGTCAATCTGTACCCCTTCGCGAAGACCGTCACGCGCCCCGATTGCACGCGGGAAGACGCCATCGAAAACATTGATATCGGCGGGCCGACCATGGTGCGCGCCGCGGCCAAGAACCACCGCGATGTCGCGATTGTCGTCAACGCAGATGACTATGACAGGGTACTCGCGGAAATGTCCGAGCACGACGGCGCCCTGACCCTGGAGACCCGTTTCGATCTGGCGATTGCCGCCTTCGAGCATACCGCCGCCTACGACGGCATGATTGCCAACTATTTCGGCAACCAGGTGCAAGACCACATCGACAGCCCGTTTCCCCGTACCTTCAACAGCCAGTTCACCAAGCTCCAGGATCTGCGTTACGGCGAGAACAGCCACCAGCAAGCCGCCTTCTACTCGGAAGCGGAGCCCGGCGAAGCGAGTGTCGCCACCGCCCGGCAAATCCAGGGCAAGGCACTGTCCTATAACAACATTGCCGATACCGACGCGGCGCTGGAGTGTGTCAAGGAATTTGCCGAGCCCGCCTGCGTGATCGTCAAGCACGCCAATCCCTGCGGCGTCGCCATCGGCGGCGACTTGCTCGAGGCCTACGAGCGCGCCTTCAGCACCGACCCGACCTCCGCCTTTGGCGGCATTATCGCTTTCAATGGCGAGCTCAACGAGGCCACGGCCCGGGCCATCATCGACCGACAGTTCGTCGAAGTCATTATCGCGCCTGCAGTCTCGGAAGCGGCCGAAAAAGTGGTCGCGGAAAAAGCCAACGTGCGCCTGCTGGTCTGCGGTGAGTGGGGCCAGCGAGCGCCCGCCTGGGACTTCAAGCGGGTCACCGGCGGCCTGCTGGTCCAGGATCGGGACCAGGGCATGGTTACCGCATCCGATCTGAAAGTGGTCAGCCAGCGCCAGCCGACCGAACAGGAAATGACCGATCTGCTGTTTTGCTGGAAGGTCGCCAAATACGTAAAATCCAACGCCATCGTCTACGCCCGGGGCAATATGACCATCGGCGTCGGCGCCGGCCAGATGAGCCGGGTCTACTCGGCGAAGATCGCCGGCATCAAAGCCGCGGACGAGAACCTGGAGGTCAAGGGCTCGGTCATGGCGAGCGATGCCTTCTTCCCGTTCCGCGACGGCATTGATGCCGCTGCAAAAGCGGGCATTACCGCGGTCATCCAGCCCGGCGGCTCTATCCGAGACGAGGAAATCATCCAGGCTGCCGATGAACACGGCATGGCCATGGTCTTTTCCGGCATGCGGCACTTCCGCCACTAATCAAACCCGAATTCAGGAGAGTCCAGTCGATGAAAGTATTGGTAATTGGCGGCGGCGGTCGCGAACATGCCCTGGCCTGGAAAGCGGCCCAGTCGGAAAAGGTCTCAAAAGTCTATGTGGCGCCCGGTAACACCGGCACCGCGAGGGAAGCGAAGCTGGAAAATGTCGACATTGGCGCCGAGGACCTGCCCGGCCTGCTGGATTTTGCCCGCGACAATGCCATTGATCTGACCATCGTCGGCCCGGAAGCGCCGCTGGTCATGGGCATCGTCGACCGCTTTACCGACGCCGGTCTGAAATGCTTCGGTCCGAGCGAGGGCGCGTCCCAGCTTGAAGGCTCCAAGGCATTCACCAAGGATTTCTTGGCCCGCCACCGGATCCCGACCGCCGACTACCAGAACTTTACCGAAATCGAACCGGCCAAAGACTATGTCCGCAAGATGGGCACCCCGATCGTCATCAAGGCCGACGGCCTGGCGGCCGGCAAGGGTGTAATTATCGCCGAAGATGAAGACCAGGCTTTTGCCGCCATCGACGACATGCTCGAAGGCAACAAATTCGGCAACGCCGGCCACCGCGTGGTTATCGAGGAGTTCCTGCAGGGCGAGGAAGCCAGCTTTATCGTCATGGTCGACGGCGACAATATCCTGCCGCTGGCCACCAGCCAGGATCACAAGGCCCGGGACGAAGGCGACACCGGCCCCAATACCGGCGGCATGGGCGCCTATTCGCCCGCGCCGGTCGTGACACCGGAATTGCACGAGCGCGCCATGCGGGAGGTCATTATCCCAACGGTGCGCGGTATGGCTGCCGAAGGCCATTCCTATACCGGCTTCCTCTACGCCGGCCTGATGATCGCCGCCGACGGTACCCCGAAAGTGCTCGAGTACAACTGCCGGTTCGGCGATCCGGAAACCCAGCCGATCATGATGCGCCTGCGCTCTGATCTGGTGGATCTCTGCCTCGCCGCCCTCGACAAGCGTCTCGATAAAGTCGACGCCGACTGGGATCCCCGCGTTGCGCTCGGCGTGGTGATGGCCGCCGGCGGCTATCCCGACAGCTACCGCAAGGGAGATGCCATTTCCGGTCTCGACGTCGCGGATACCGACAGCCGCAAGGTCTTCCACGCCGGTACCAAAATGGATGACGACAAGATCGTCACCAGTGGCGGTCGCGTGCTCTGTGTCACGGCACTCGGCGACTCCGTGAGCGACGCGCAAAAAGCCGCTTACGAAGGCGTGTCAAAAATTGACTGGCAGGATGTGTATTACCGGAAGGACATCGGGCACAAGGCAATAGCGCGGGAGCGATAGCCGGAAAAGGGCCGGTAACCCTTGCCTTTCGCTATGGTGCAATGCACCAAGATTATGCGCCAGGCAGGGTTAGCGGCCCAAATGCTCCTTCCAGAAACCGGGCCTGCGTCTTTGGTGAGCCACCGCAACTATCAGGATTCGGCCTGCCTCGATTGTATAAATCGTTGAATGAGGAAACCTGCGTAAAGGCGAAAGACGAAACGGCGTTTCGATTTTTGCTCCCAACTCTGGATGTTTCTCCAGAGCTTCCAGGTTTGATTCCATATCGGCAATAAACGAAAACCCCAATCCCTCCAGGTGTTCTTCGTAATAACAAGCTGCCTCAATAAATTCCTCCTCGGCGAGAGGGTGGAATTCAACCCTCATGCTTCAGGCGGGCTTTGGCTCTACTAATCACGTCAGTGCCTCGAACCGGCTTTGTCACTCCATTCTGAAGTTCTCCATACCGGCATCTGGCCTCTTCCAGCCAGGCCAGTTCGGCATCCTGATCTTCTTCGCCATACAGATCGGCAATCAGGTCGCGAAGGAATTTTTTTCGTTCATCAGAAGCCAATAATCGTACTTCGCGCTTAAGCTCTTCTACTGTGCGAGCCATGGTGAAGCCTCCACTAACTTAATGGGTTCAGTTTACGCTCCCCGCTAACCGCGAGCCACTACCCTAATTCCTGCCGACTCTTGAGAGTTCCGCATCACTAACATGCAGTCATTAACCGCTTGCCGGCCCAAGATTGGCTGACTTTGTGTTCCCGCAAAGCATTTCAATAGTTTTCAGGGCGACTTACCGGCTCATTTTGTCAATCCGGCTCCACACCCACAAAGCGGAGCAAACGACTCATGTCCCCCTTGTCCGCCGCCCGGAGCGCGGCAATATACGCGTCTCGACGGGGGCCCATGGATGCCGGTCCATGACCGCCCGCCCAGTCGATCGGC
>JASBTO010000014.1 GCA_030148365.1 Kangiellaceae bacterium | reverse complement strand
GTCACCGTGATCGACGTCGAGCCCGGTAACCTGCCGGAAGATTTGCTGGATCTTAATCCCTACAACTCAATTCCGACCCTGGTAGATCGGGAGCTGGTGCTGTTCGAGTCCGGTATCATCATGGAGTATCTGGACGAGCGCTTTCCCCATCCGCCGTTGATGCCGGTCTACCCGGTGACCCGGGGCCGCAGCCGCCTGATGAATTATCGTGTCGAGCGGGACTGGTATTCTCTCTACCAGACCATCATCACCTCGACCGAAGCCAAGGCGAAAAAAGCCCGCAAGGAACTGCAGGAAAGCATCCTGGCACTGAGTCCGGTGTTCGGTGCCAGCGAGTTTTTCATGAGCGAAGAGTTCTCAATCACCGATTGCGTGATAGTGCCTCTGCTGTGGCGGCTCGACAGTATCGGCGTCACCATCAGCGGCCGGGGCGCAAAACCGGTTCAGGATTACATGAAGCGCCTGTTCGCCCGCGAATCATTCCGCGTCAGCCTGACCGACACCGAGCGGGAAATGCGCGTTTAGCCATGACCCCGGTACAGCCCTATCTGCTTCGGGCCTACTACGAGTGGCTGCTGGACAACGATATGACCCCGCAGCTACTCGTGGCCGCGACTGCCCCGGGAGTGAAGGTGCCGACGCAGTTTGTGCAGGAAGGCAAGATAGTTCTCAATATCAGCCCCTCCGCGGTCCAGAATCTTGCCATGGATAATGCCCAGATCACTTTTCAGGCGCGGTTTGGCGGCAAGCCTTTCGCGGTTTACGTGCCCTGCGCCGCGGTCGAAGCCATTTATGGCCGGGAAAATGGCCAGGGCATGGCCTTTCCCCCGGAAGTGGTCGATGACCTTCCCGATCCGGAGGAGCCGGATCCCGGCGACAAGCCGCCGGAACCGCCGAAGGGCAAACCCAGTCTCAAAATCGTCAAATAGGCCCGGACGTCTGTCTGCGTGAGGCCCGGATTTGTCCTGATCCCGGGCGGCTTTCATTGCACCAACAAAACCGTAACCTGGTTCGCGTCTGTCATTGGCGGGATGGTGATTGTGCCGCTCCTGGGGTAACATTTGCGACTTTGTACGACCCCCCTGCGGATAGCGCCCACTATGACCTTTTCCCGGTTACCTTGCCTTTATTTGCTGGCAGTCCTGTTTCTGACCGCGTGTGATTCAGCCACCGCCCCCGACTCCGCTGGGGGCGGCCTTGCGGACGCCGAGGGCGCAAAGCTTGAGACTGCCGGCCCGGACGGGGATACGCCGGCTACTCAGGACGGCATCCCGCTGGGCCAGTTACCGCGCAAGGCTCTGCCGAAGCACTATGCGTTGGAACTCACCATTTTACCGGATGAGGAGCGCTTCTCCGGTCGCGCCCGGATCGAGATTGAACTGACCGAATCGCTGGACCGTATCTGGTTGCATGGCAACCGGCTCGAGGTGTCCGGCGTGACTCTGACGGACGCTGATGGCGCGGTCATGACCGGCCGTTACAGGCAACTTGACAAGACCGGTGTCGCCCAGGTGACCCTGCCCCGCGCTGCGTCCGCCGGCGCCGCGACTCTGGAGATCATCTATGATGCGCCATTCGATCAATCCCTCGAAGGCCTCTACCGGGTCGAGGAAGACGGAAATGCCTATGCCTTCACCCAGTTCGAAGCCACTTCGGCACGCCTTGCGTTTCCCGGGTTTGATGACCCCTTTTTCAAGGTGCCGTTTGATGTCTCCCTTATAGTCGACGCGCAGCACAGCGCGTTTGGCAATACGCCGTCGCGCCGCGAGACACCGCTCGCCAACGGCCGGAAACAGATCGATTTTGAGACCAGCAAGCCCTTGCCGACCTACCTGGTCGCTTTTGCCGTGGGACCTTTTGATGTGGTGGAGTGGCAACCTGTTCCCGCCAACCGGGTGCGCGACACGGCGATACCCCTGCGCGGCATTGCGGTCAAGGGCAAGGGTGAGCAGCTGGCCTATGCTCTGGAACACACCGCGGAGATCATCTGGGCCCTGGAGGATTACTTCCGGATCCCCTATCCCTACCGCAAGCTGGATATTGTCGCGGTGCCGGATTTTTCCGCCGGGGCCATGGAAAATGCGGGCCTGATCACCTATCGGGAGAAGCTCCTGCTGCTTGATGACAAGGCATCGGTGGAGCGCAAGCGTGCCTACCAGGCCGTACATGCCCATGAGCTTGCCCATCAGTGGTTTGGCAATCTGGTCACACCGGTCTGGTGGGACGACATCTGGCTCAATGAGGCATTTGCGACCTGGATGTCTTTTACTGCTCTTGACAGGCTGGAGCCGGATGCCGCTTTCGATCAGGATTTGTTGCATCGGTCGCAAAAGGCCATGCAAACCGACGGTCTCACCAGCGCCCGGCAGATTCGTCAGCCAATTCTCAGCAACCATGATATCGCCTCGGCTTTCGACGGCATTACCTACAGCAAGGGCGGCGGCGTCCTGAGCATGTTTGAAAACTTCATGAGCGCTGAGCAGTTCCGGCAAGGCATCCGCCACTATTTGCAGAAATTTGCCTTCGGGACCGCCAGTGCGGATGACTTTATCGAGGCGATCAGTGAAGAGGCGACGCAGGTCGAGCCGCAACGAGTAGCGAATGCTTTCCGGAGCTTTCTGGAGCAGCCAGGGTTGCCCCACGTGGAAGTCACGGTGGATTGTTCCGAAGAGCGGGCGGTCATGACCCTCAGCCAGTCCCGTTATCTGCCTCTGGGCTCCCGGGGAAATGCGGATCAGAGTTGGCAGGTGCCGGTGTGTCTGGCCTATGGTATCGACGGCGCCCGTCATGATGAGTGCCGTCTGCTGGAAGCGCCGGAACTGGAAATGCCCCTGCCCCAACTTGGCTGCCCGAGCTTTGTCATGGCCAATGTCCAGGGTGCCGGTTACTACCGGTGGTCGGTTCGCGAACAGGCATGGCCGGCGCTGCTTGCCACTGAGGGCTTCACGGCGGCAGAGATGATGTCGATCAGCGACAACATGGCGGCGGCGCTACGCGCGGGCACCATGGACATTGGTACCTACCTGCAATTGATCCCGGCCCTGATCGACTCGCCGGTCCAGAAGGTTGCGGTAGCGCCCATCGCGCAACTGGAGTTCATGACCGACTATCTGGTGAAGCCGGGCGACAAGCGGGCTCTGGAGGAACTCTTCGTGGAACTCTACGGTGCCCGACTGGAGAAAGTCGGCCTGCAGGGCGACAGTGACAGCGAAACCGTGCGTCTGCGTCAGGAGCTGGTTGCATTTCTGGCCCTGGATGGCAGGGCCGCGCCGCTGCGTAAAAAACTCGCCGCCGACGCTGCGGCCTACATCGGTTTTGGCACAGATAACCGTCTGCATGAGCAAGCCATTGACAGCAATCTATTGGACACGGCGCTGATTGTCGCGGTCGAGGATCGGGGTAGTGCCTTTGCCAGGGCACTGATGCAACGGTTTCTCGACTCCCGGGATGCCGCGTTCCGGGATCGGGCGCTGACCGCTCTGGGTCATGCCACCGATGCGGATACTGTCAGGGAACTGCGGGGCTGGATGTTGTCGGATCGCCTCAGGGATAACGAAGTCCTCAGGTTGCTCGATACGCAGCTTGATAATCCGGACCTGCGCGAGTCGAGCTGGCAATGGCTGAAAGCCAATATCGATGCCGTGACCGGCAGACTGCCGACCTGGCGGCAGGGCAGGATAGCAGCGGCGGGCGATGTATTCTGTAACGAGAGCAGGAAGCAGGAAGTCGGTCGATTTTTTGCGCCCCGAATTGAAGGCCTGGAAGGGGGACCGAGAAGGCTCGCCAACACCCTGGAACAGATCGAACTCTGTGAAGCGATGGTGCGCCGACACCAGTCCGGCCTGCGGGAATATCTCAAATAAGGGCGTTCCAGCCATGGATCTGAATCAGGTCACGTTGCCGGCCCTCGATCTGCAAGCGTCCGTAGCTTTTTACCTCCGACTCGGATTTGATCTGATCGTCGACTCGCCCGATTACGCCCGGTTCGAATGTCCGGCCGGCGTCGCCACTTTTTCCCTGCACCGGGTCGAGCGACTGCCGGCGGATTCCGGTGTGGTTGTGTACTTTGAAACAGAGCAACTCGAACAACGGGTTCGGGAGTTGCAGGCGCGGGGAGTAGAATTTCTCACCGCACCAACGCGGCAGCGATGGTTGTGGCACGAAGCGAGGTTACGGGATCCGGCGGGCAACCAGATCTGTCTTTATCACGCCGGAGACAACCGCAAGCATCCGCCCTGGCGAGTGAACAGGGGCTGAAGCGAGGTGAAAGTCGGGGTTGAAGGAATAAAAAAAATCCCGCACACAAAGCGGGATTTTTTATTTTCTGCCGGTTTCGAACTAGTCGATGTATTCAAAAACCTTGACGACTTTTTTCACTCCGTCAACGTTGCGGGTGACCAGGGCGGCCTTGTCGCCGACTTCACGATTGACCAGTCCCATCAGGAAGACTTCGCCATCCGCGGTGACGACCTTGATGCGGGTCGGGTCGACGCCCTTTTCGGCCAGCAACAGGGATTTGACCTTGGTAGTGATCCAGGCGTCCCTGGCGGAACTGACATCGTCGGTCGACTTGACCCGGACCTCATTGAAAACTTCGCGGACATTATCGATTCCGCTTACCAGGCCGGTAGCCTCCGCCTTGTCGGCGGCGCTGGGAATCTGTCCGATTAACAGTACGCGTCGGTTAAAGCTGACCGGATCAATATCGGCATCTTCGTGCCGTTTTTCGAGTTCCCGAAGTCTGCTCTGGGCCTTGATCTCGATATTCTGATCCTCGACCAGAATACCGGTAGTGCGTTTGTCATGGGCCGCGCTGGCGGTGGCTGCGGCGCCGCCCACGACGGCAGCGGTGCAACCTTGCAGCAGCAAAGCGCAGCAGGCAATGATCAGATAATTTTTCATCAACTATTCCTCGTTGCCAAATAACTGGCGATCGATGAGATCGCAGAGTGAGTGAATGATGACCAGATGGACTTCCTGGATCCGCGCAGTCGAATTCGAAGGCACCCGGATTTCAACGTCATTGGGTCCGACCAGCCCGGCCATCTCTCCGCCGTCCTTGCCGGTCAGTGCGACAATCAGCATATCCTTTGCGAGCGCTGCTTCCATCGCCTGAATCACATTGCGGGAATTGCCGCTCGTGGAGATGGCCAGCAATATATCTCCCGGTTGTCCGAGAGCCCTGACCTGTTTCGAGAAGACTTCATTGT
>JASBTO010000006.1 GCA_030148365.1 Kangiellaceae bacterium | reverse complement strand
CTGGCAAAACAGGCGATGTTGTCGATATGCCCGTCAGTATCGGAATCGCCGAACAGGCCCCGATCCAGCCAGATGAAGGCTTCGACACCGAGGATCTCGCGCAGACGGCTCTCGATCTCCGCCTGTGACAGGCCGGGATTGCGGTTTGGATTCAGCAGGCATTCCCGGGTGGTCAACAAGGTGCCGTGGCCGTCGCTGTGAATGGCGCCGCCTTCGAGCACGAGATCGACGGCTTCGTAGCCGATATCGCTCTGATCGGCGCTGGCCTGTTCGTGGATACGCTTGCCGAGATCGGCATCGGCGTCATGGGGATGGAATTTGTCGCCCCAGGCGTTAAACCGGAAATCAAGGGCGGTCAGGGTGCCATTATTCTTGAGCCACACGGGTGCCGTGTCGCGCGTCCAGGAGTCATCAAGAGGTACGGGGATTTGCTCGACAGCGCCGCTCAGTTGCCGGCGGGCGGGCGTCAGTTGCTCGTCCGGCACCAGCATCCGGACCGGCTCGAATTCGCTGATGACATTGGCGACGCGCGCATAGGCGAGACCGGCCGCTTCCAGACCATGGCGCCAGATTTCCCGCCGACATGGCCAGGCCATCCAGCAGGCGCGGTGGGGCTCCCATTCCGCGGGTAGACGTCGTTTGCCGTTACTCATCAGTCTTCCAGGTAGCAGTAGCCGCTAATACCCTGGCGTAATTCCGCCAGATATTGGCGCTGGGAGGTTACCGACAACTCGCTTTTTGCCAGTTGCCGCCGATAGGATTCTAGCAGTAACTGGGGCTCGTAATCGACATAACTGAGCAGCTCGTCAACGCTGTCGCCGTACTGGATCTGGGTGATTTCCAGTTGGTCGTTGTCGGCGAGGCTCATGTTGACGGTATGAGTGTCGCCGAACAGGTTATGCAGATCGCCGAGGATTTCCTGATAGGCGCCCACCAGGAAAAAGCCCAGTCGATACATGTTGCCGTGTTCGTAGGCGGGCAGACGTAAAGTCGAGTTGATACGCTGCTCATCGACATATTGGTCGAGGGCGCCGTCACTGTCACAGGTGATATCCTGGATAATTACGCGCTCCGTTGGCTCCTTGTCGAGACCGGACAGGGGCAATACCGGAAAGATCTGCTCGATGGCCCAGGCGTCCGGCAGCGACTGAAACAGGGAGAAATTGACAAAATACTTACTCGCCAGTTGCTCGTCGAGTTCTGCCCGCAATTCTTCGTGGGCCTGCAACTGGGGCTTGAGCTTGTCGCGCACTGCCCGGGAGATCAGCGTGGCATAGCGTTCGGCGTCGGCGCGCTCGGGGAGGGAGAGCATGCCGTGGCTGTACATGGAGTGCACCTGGCGAAGCAGGTAACTGGCATTGTGCTGACCTTCGACCAGCTTGCGGGGGTCTTCCCCGGACTCGACCGTCCGGTAAATCTCGTAGAGTTTGAGGAGTTCGGCAGCCGCATCCTCAGCCGGCGGATCCGGTATCCGGGTGCCGGGTTCTTCAAGATCGATGACATTGCTGATCAGTACCGCATGGTGGGCGGTCAGGGCGCGACCCGATTCGGTAATGATGCGAGGATGGGGCAGGTCGTGCTCCCGGCAAATGCGGGCAAATGCCCAGACCACGTTGCTGGCATATTCGGCCATCGTGTAGTTGGTCGAGCAATGACTCTGGCTGCGGGTTCCTTCATAGTCGATCCCGAGGCCGCCGCCGACATCAACAACCCGGACGGGTGCGCCCAGATTGTGCAATTCCTGGTAGAAGCGTGCGCACTCCTTGAGGCCATTCTGGATGTCATAGATGCTGGTGATCTGGGAGCCGAGATGAAAATGCAGCAGTTGCAGGATGTCCAGGCAGTTCCGGCTTTTCAGAGTGGCGACCAGTTCCAGGATCTGGTTCGCGGACAGCCCGAATTTGGAATGGCTGCCGCCGCTCTGCTGCCATTTGCTTTCGCCCTTGGTGGCGAGCCGGGCGCGGACGCCAATCCGGGGCGTGACGCCCAGCTTGTCGGCCTCGTCCAGGATCAGGTGCAGTTCGGAGAGCTTTTCCACAACGATATAGACGGTGTGGCCCAGCAGGCCTCCAATCAGGGCCAGGCGGATATACTCGCGATCCTTGTAGCCGTTACAGACGATCACCGAGTTGGTGTGCTCGGATAACGCGAGGACGGCCATCAATTCGGGTTTGGAGCCGGATTCCAGACCGACCTGACGGTTCTGATCCGTCGCCCGGGAATTGATAATTTCCTCGACCACGGCCCGCTGCTGGTTGACCTTGATGGGATAGCAGACCATATAGTCGTTCTGATAGCCGGCATCGAGGATAGCCTTGTTGAAGGCGCCGCACAGGCTTCTGACCCGGTCGTGGATAATGTCCTGAAAACGGATCAGGGCAGGCAGGTGCAGGTTGCGCTCGGCGAGGCGTTCGCAGATTTTATCGAGTTCGAAGGTCAGTTCCGGTTTTTGCCGGGAGGGTCGCACCACCAGGCTGCCTTTGGTGTCGAGATCAAAGTAACCATCGCTCCAGTAGGGGAGGTTGTAGAGACGGCGGGCGTCATCGGTAGTCCAGGAAGCCATGGCAAACCCTCGGTAGAAAGACGGTGACTGAAACAGGCCTGATCAGGCGCTTTCAGCAGTATTTATCGCGTCTGTCACGTACTTCGGCAGCGCAAAGGCGGCCACGTGGATTTCCGGTGTGTAGTAGCGTGTTGAAAAGCCGGCCTGTTCGACCCGCTCGGCAATGGTTTCCAGCCCGTGTCGGCGCAGGGTAGGGTCATCAGTACCCCAGGCCAGGGTCATGATACCGCCGACATAGGTCGGCACGGCGGCACCATAGAACCAGCGATCGGCAAAGATGCCTTCGAAGCGGCGCCAGGTCGTCTGCAATTCGTCGAGTTGCATGAAGCAGACGCCATTCTGGGTGGCGAGGATGCCGCCTTCCGTCAGGCTGTTTTTGCAGGCCTGATAAAAGCGGGAGGTAAACAGGACTTCACCGGGCCCTTCGGGATCGGTGGAGTCGGAAATGATGACATCGAATGCTTCGCGGTTCTCGAGCACGAAGTCGACGCCATCCTGGATGACGATTTTGACCCGTGGATCCTCGAAGGCGCCGGCGGAATGATTGGGCAGATACTTTTTGCACATATCAATGACGGCAGCATCGATTTCGACCTGCACGACCTGTTCCACGCCGGGATGCTTGAGCACTTCCCGCAGGATGCCGCCATCGCCGCCGCCGATAATCAGTACGCGTCGGGCATTGCCGTGGGCGAACATGGGTACGTGGGTGAGCATCTCGTGATACACGAACTCATCTTTTTCCGTGGTCTGGATGACGCCGTCCAGCGCCATCACGGTGCCGAACCGTTCATTACGGAAAATGATCAGGTGTTGGTGATCAGTGCGGCTTTCAAACAGCACTTCGTCGACCCGGAAATTCTGCCCCCAGGCGGGGTACAGGGATTCCTGGAATCGCTTAGCCACTGACTTTTCCACGCAGGTGCTCGCCAACATCAATGCGGTCCGGCCCAAAGGCCTTGCGCAGGACGTCCACGGCCTTGTGGGGCTCGGCGTCGCCGCACATGAAGACGTCGAATGCGGCAAAGTCGCGCTCGGGCCAGGTATGTACGCTGATATGGGATTCCGCCAATACCGCCACGCCGGAAATGCCGCCGTTGGGGGTAAAGTGGTGCAGGTGGATATGCAACAGGGTTGCGCCGCATTCAGTCACCGCATCGCGCATGGTCTGTTCCATCAGGGCCAGATCGTCCAGCTTGCTGGCACCCCACAGATCAATGATCAAGTGGGTGCCGGCAAAGATCTTGCCGTTGCGATGCACAAAATGATCGTTGCGCTCGTCGTGCTCGTCCTGATTATGGAACTCTGGCCAATGTGACTGATTTTCAGCAGTTGACCCCAGGTTCTCATGAGAGATATCGTTTACTTCGAAGCCTTTAAACAATTCATTATTCTCCAGTTTAAAGGTGGATGATCTTCCCACGGGCGGTTGGATTGAAGCCGCTTGCCCAGGTAACCCTATCAAATCATTTAATCGGCCGGAATCTGCGTCGAAGCGCTTTTTCGGCGGCCAATATGAATTTGAATGTGCTTTATACGTTTTTTTTCGGAAATTGCAAGAAATAATGAGGTCGCCAAGGTAAATTTGGGGACGGTGTCATTGGCGCTTTGGCCTGCCACGCAGGCCAGGTGCAGGGGCCGGCAGCCATTCGGCCCACCCCAAGCCATCGCTTCAGTTAAAGTAAGATCAAGAAAGGGCGCATAACGATTTGAAAAATAAGGCGGCACCACGAATCCACTCGCTCTGGTTGAATGTCGGACTGGCGTTAGTGGCCGTCACCCTGATGTCCGCGGTGCCGGTGATTATCAAATTCATTTCGGTCAGTCCCTTCCTGGTGGGCGCGGTACGGCTGGCGATTGCCGTTGCCGGGCTGGGTCTGTGGCTGCGTTTGCGGGGTGAGCGTTTGTCGCTGACGGCTGACCAGAGGCGGGTGTTATTATTGCTGGGTGTGGTGTTTGGCTGCCACTGGTTGACCTACTTTTACGCCATTGCCATATCCTCCGCGTCCATCGCCGCCATCGGCATTTCCACCTTTGGTGCGCACCTGTTGTTGCTCGGCTGGATCCTGCAGGGTCACCGGGCCAACCTGGTCGAGATCCTCGCGGTCGTGTTGGCCATGGTCGGGGTATTGCTGGTCATTGACCGTTACTCGGTCGAGTCCACAGAGATGTGGGGACTTCTGCTCGCGGTTCTGAGCGGATTTCTGTATGCCTTGTTGCCGGTCATCCACCAGAAGAACCGGGATTTGCCCAGCCGCACCCGGGCGCTCGGCCAATTCGCCGTAGCCCTCGTATTGTTCAGCCTGGGGTTGCCGTTCG
>JASBTO010000251.1 GCA_030148365.1 Kangiellaceae bacterium | reverse complement strand
ATAGCCGATAATCAGACGGTTGCCGTCCAGCCGAAATTCCCAGGGCTGGGAGTTATCGGCCGAGGGCGCTGCCCGGGCTGCCTGTAGCAAATACTCTTGCAGACTCATTGCTTCCTCTTTCATATCCTGCAGGCTCCCGCGGCTGTGTGACCTCAGTATATCGCCAACAGCGAGATTCCGGTCAAGAAACCGGCCAGTGGCAGATCCGGGTCGACCCTCTGCGGCAGCAGCAAATTTCCTCAGCGGGCAGCCTGCCCGGAGACGGCATCTATTATCGCAATATGACTGTCAGCAATATTTACATATGCAATATTTGTAGCTATGGAATCGCATAACAGAATTTACTTTTGCTTTAAATTTCAATGAGTTATCAAAACTGGCAAGCTAGTTGCATTAGTTACGACGAGACTTGAAAACGCATTCAATCCAAAGGAGAAGTAAGATGATGAAACGTTTGCTGATCGGGGTGCTGGCACTGACTGCCCTGACACTCGGTGCCACCGCACGAGCAAATGTGGTTAGCGTCGACGGAGTGACCTGGGACACAGATCACCCGCTCGACTTTACCATGCAGGGCTCGTTGTTCGAATCCAATATCGATACCGTTGGCGACACCGTTGAGATCTGGGGCCTGGTCAATCAGGTCAACGCAAGTGGTGCTTTCTGCAGTGGTATTTGCACGGAACTCACCTTCTACGCTTCGGCTGTGCTGGCTTCCGCCATGGACACGGATGGCGACGGAAATCTGGACCTCTACTTCGTGGACCTGACGGTTTCTTTCTACGCCGATACTGATGGCGCCGACTTTGACTTCATGGACCCGACCACTGCCCAGGACGGTTTGCTGTTCCTCGAGCTGGCTGGACACGCGGATGTTGAAGGTGGTGTCGGAGCAGAGCTTTTCGGTGAAATTACCGGCCTGATCCTTGCCGGCCTCGGTGACGAAGGTGAAGGTCACGGTCTGCTCGACGCCGTTGGCGGCGATGCCCTGGCGCTCTTCGATACCAATACGATTCTCGATAATCAGGGTACCGGATTCGCTGACTGTAACTTCACCACCAGCTTCCAGCCTTCTGGTGTTGACGACATCCTGACCGGAACCGGTGAGATGCTCTGTGACACAGAAGCAGTGCCGGAGCCGGCTTCTGCCCTCCTCCTGGGTCTCGGTCTGCTGGGCCTCGCCGGACTGCGCAAGAAGCGCTAATCCAGATAAGGAGTTGCAAAAAAAGCGGGGGCAACCCCGCTTTTTTTTTTGCCTGCGACCTGAGGCCGGGCTTTAACCCCCCGGCTCAACAGCCAACCCGGGCGGCTACTTGCACAGATTGCTTGTTTGTATCCCTGTTTACCGGTCATTCCAGCCATCCCTGACAATATTGTTTACGTCGACTCCTGTCACAAATCTTGCGCGAGACCCGACCTCCTTTATATAAAAATGAAGCGGTATGGGCAGTCTGGCAACCGGGCAACCCCAGGTTTCTCAGGCTCCATAAATAACCGTTTGTGCCTGCCAGCCGCACCTGTCCAGGTGGACAAACAGGTCCGCGCCCGGAGCCAGCGTTTAGTGACGGTCTCGGGAAAGTGGATGAACCAGAACCGGGGACAACCCCAGTTGACAGAACTCCGCTCTTTGTCCATAAATTTCAAACTGCGGGCCGGAGTGTCAATTATTTTTACATGCTGATCTTGAGATATTCCAGGGAAAACTGCAGTAGAGTTCAAAAAAAACCCATATTTTGAGATATATTTTTCAATTAAATCTCGATATGAGTTGTGAATTTCTCCATGCTCAGAATTTTCAAGCCCTTCTGCCTCAAATGATTCGATAAACTTTACAGAGCCGGCGTTTCGCCACGCCACCTGCCCTTTTCGGATAATATTTCTCTATATTTTTCAGTGAGATAATAAACATGGCAAAGGCTTTGCATCGTATGAAAGCGGAAACTGAAATATCAGATTCGTTTTAAAAACTGATGAAACAAACCTAAGGAGTTGAGCGATGTTAAAAAGGATGATAGTTGGCCTTCTGGCTGTGGCGGCTCTGACTCTTGGCAGTTATGCCAAAGCCGCAATGGTCACAGTCGACGGCGTGACCTGGGATACCGATCACCCCCTCGACTTTACCATGCAGGGTTCGCTGTTCGAAACAAACATTGATACCGTTGGCGACACCGTGGAAATCTGGGGTCTGGTCAATCAGATTAACGCAAGCGCAGGTTTCTGTTCCGGTGTTTGTACCGAGCTGACTTTCTACGCGTCTGCATTGCTTTCTTCCGCCGTTGACACCGACGGTGACGGCAATCTGGACCTCTACTTTGTTGACCTTAACGTATCTTTCTACGCCGATACCGACGGCGCCGACTTTGACTTTATGGACCCAACCAGCGCGCAGGACGGCTTGCTGTTCCTTGAGCTGGCTGGTCACGCCGATGTTGAAGGTGGAGTCGGAGCGGAACTCTTCGGTGAGATCACCGGCCTGATTCTTGCCGGCCTCGGTGACGAAGGTGAAGGTCACGGTCTGCTTGACGCCGTTGGCGGTGATGCCTTGGCGTTGTTCGATACCAATACGATTCTCGACAATCAGGGTACCGGATTTGCTGACTGTAACTTCACAACCAGCTTCCAGCCTTCCGGTGTCGATGGCATCCTGACTGGTACTGGTGAGATGCTCTGTGATACCGACGCGATTCCGGAGCCTGCATCAGTACTGCTGATGGGCCTTGGCCTCCTCGGTCTGGCCGGTCTCGGCAGGAAGCGTTTCCTCTAAACCAAAAATACGAGGTAAAAAAAAGCAGGGAATTATCCCTGCTTTTTTTGTGCCTGCGATTTCTGGAGGGGCCTCCCGGACAGCAACGACAATCAGACACCGCCAACAGCCGCGACCCAGCCGCTTCCAGATACCTGACCGGCAGGCATACCGTAAGCGGCGGGATCGCTGCCCTACCCCAACTAGATCGTCAGCAAGTTCATGAACTCGTTAACCGGGGTCGCTTCCAGGGCTTCCTTATCCATGCACAGGCTGACAATCTCGGCACTATGGCGTCCCGGGAAGCGGGTGCTGACGTTGCGCTTGAACTTTTCGACCAGCACCGGAATGCCCTCTTCGCGGCGGCGACGGTGACCAATCGGGTATTCAACTTCGACCTTGTCCGTACTGCTGCCATCCTTGAAGAAAATCTGGATAGCGTTGGCAATCGAGCGCTTGTCCGGGTCGTGGTACTCCTCGCTGTAACGCTTGTCTTCCTGCACTTCCATCTTCTCGCGCAGTGCGTCAACACGGGGGTCACTGGCAACATCGTCTTCGTAATGATCTGCTTCAAGCTCACCGAACAGTAAACCTATCGCCACCATATACTGGAGGCAGTGGTCCCGATCCGCCGGGTTATGCAATGCGCCCTTCTTGGAAATGATGCGAATTGCGGATTCGTGGGTGGTTAGCTCGATACGCTCGATCTCATCGAGACGATCCCGGATTTCCGGGTGCAGGGTGACCGCACACTCGACTGCGGTCTGGGCATGGAACTCGGCCGGGAAAGAAATCTTGAAGAGGATGTTCTCCATAACGTAGGAGCCGTAGTCGCGCTGGAACTTGAATTCCTTGCCGTTGAACAGCACGTCATAGAATCCCCAGCCCTTGGCGGACAGGACGCCGGGGTAACCCATCTCGCCGGTCATGGTGATCATGGCGAGACGAACCGCGCGGCTGGTGGCGTCACCGGCGGCCCAGGACTTCCGGGAGCCGGTATTGGGAGTATGACGATAGGTCCGCAGTGCCTGGCCATCGACAAAGGCCTGGGAAACGGCGTCAATAATCTCGTCCCGATCACCGCCCATCATGTGGGTGACAACCGCAGTAGAAGCGACTTTCACGAGCACGACATGGTCAAGACCCACGCGGTTGAAGCTGTTTTCCAGAGCCAGTACGCCCTGGATTTCGTGGGCCATGACCATATAGGTCAAAACATCTTTCATGGTCATCGGCTCATAACCCTCAGCCAGACGTTCCCGACTGAGGAAATCGGCCACGGCAAGAATACCGCCCAGGTTATCTGACGGATGGCCCCACTCGGCGGCCAGCCAGGTATCATTGAAATCCAGCCAACGGACAATACAGCCGATATCGAATGCGGCCTTGACCGGGTCCATCTCGAACTGGGTACCCGGTACCCGCGCGCCATTCGGTACCGTGGTGCCCGGAATGATTGGACCCAGGTGCTTGGTGCACTCGGGATAGCGAAGGGCCAGCAGGCCACAGCCCAGCGTGTCCATCAGACAGTGACGGGCGGTATCCATGGCCTCTTCACTCTCTACGACATAATCGGCCACATACTCGGCGATATCGACCAGAACCTGATCCGGGTCCGGGCGTACATTGGTCTCTACATTAGCGCTCATAACTGCTCCACTGGGATCTGAATGTTGAACCGGGCGCCTCGACGCCCGGTGTGAAAATACTCTGCTCTGGAACCGTGCCTGATCAGCGGTCTTCTATTTTGACGAATTCGCGATCTTCGGGACCCGTGTAATTGGCACTCGGCCGGATAATCTTGCCGTCGACCCGCTGCTCCATGATATGGGCCGCCCAACCGCTGATCCGCGACATTACGAAAATCGGCGTAAACATGGCGGTCGGAATACCCATGACGTTGTAGGCAACCGCCGAGAACCAGTCTAGGTTGGGGAACATTTTCTTCTCGTCCCACATGACTTTTTCCAGACGTTCGGCAATGTCATAGAGTTTGGTGTCGCCCTGCTCGTCGGACAGACTTTTTGCGACCTTCTTGATAATCTCGTTGCGGGGATCGGACACGGTATAGACCGGATGGCCGAAACCGATGACGATTTCCTTGCGTGACAGACGCTCCTTGATGTCCGCTTCCGCTTCATCGGGAGAGTCATACCGGGATTGGATTTCCAGCGCGACTTCGTTGGCGCCGCCGTGCTTGGGTCCCCGCAGGGCGCCGATGGCACCGGTGACGCCGGAATAGAGATCAGCGCCGGTGCCGGTAATCACGCGACTGGTGAAAGTCGAGGCATTGAATTCGTGTTCCGCATAGAGCACCAGGGACGTGTGCATGGCCGACACCCAGGAGTCGCGCGGCTTCTCGCCGTGCAGCAAATGCAGGAAGTGACCGCCGATGGAATCATCGTCCGTATCGACGTCAATACAGACGCCGTTATGACTGAAGTGGTACCAGTACAACAGCATGGAGCCGAAAGAGGCCATCAGCCGATCGGCAATGTCTTTGGCGCCGGCCGGTGTCTGTTCATCTTTTTCCGGCAAAACGCTGCCGAGCACGGAGCAACCGGTACGCAGGACATCCATCGGGTGCGCGGATGCGGGGATCTGCTCCAGAACTGTCTGCACCGGCGCCGGCAAGCCGCGCAGGGCCTTCAGGCGGCGTTTGTAGTTGGCCAGCTCGGCCTTGTTCGGCAGTTTGCCATGGATGAGCAGATGGGCAACTTCCTCGAATTCGGAAGCCGCCGCCAAATCGTGAATATCATAGCCACGATAATGAAGATCATTACCTGAGCGACCGACCGTACACAGCTCGGTGTTACCGGCGGGGACCCCGGACAGGGCCACGGATTTTTTGGGTTTGAAACCGGTTTTCTTTTCGCTCATTACACTTTCTCCTTTTCGTATAATTCGTCTAGCTTTTGCTCAAAATCGTGATAACCGAGATACGCATACATCTCTTCCCGGCTTTGCATGATGTCGATGACATTGCGCTGATGACCGTCTTTGATAAGCGCCTTGTAAAAGGTTTCCGCACCCTTGTTCATCGCCCGGTAAGCGCCGCAACAATAAAGCACAATGTCGACACCCACTTCGCCAAGTTCGGGAGTCGAGAACAGCGGCGTATGACCGAACTCGGTGATATTTGCGAGGATCGGTACGTCAACGGCCTGTCGAAACTCCTGATACTGTTCCAGGCGGGTCATGGCCTCGGGAAAGATCATGTCGGCGCCGGCTTCGATGCAGGCATTGGCCCGATCAATAACGGACTGCAGGCCCTCTACCGCCAGTGCGTCCGTACGCGCCATAATCACAAAGTCCTCGTCAGTTCTGGCGTCTACTGCCGCCTTGATCCGGTCAACCATTTCTTCCTGGCTGACGATGGCCTTGCCGGGCCGGTGGCCACAACGTTTGGTGGCAACCTGATCTTCGATGTGCATGGCGCCGGCCCCGAACTTGATCAGTGAGCGCACGGTGCGGGCAATATTGAAAGCGCCGCCAAAACCGGTATCTACATCGACCAGCAAAGGCAAATCACAGACATCGGTGATCCGGCGAATATCGACCAGGAGATCATCGAGAGTGCTGATGCCCAGATCCGGCACCCCCAGAGAATTTGCCGCCACTCCACCGCCGGACAGATAAATTGCCTTGTGACCGTTCTGCTCGGCCATCCGCGCGGTCAGGGCATTGATGGTCCCGACCACCTGCAAAGGCTGGTTTTCGCTGACCGCACGCCGGAATTTGGCGCCGGCGGTTTGTTGATTCGCCATATACTCTCTCTTTGTTCCGATTTGGTTAGCTGTGACTGATACCGCGCCTGCCGATCAGGCCATTTCCGCTATCTTGACTTTCCAGATAGCCGGACCGGTCTTGTGCACCGAATCGCCCTGGCTGTCAACGGCCACGGTCACCGGCATGTCTTCGACTTCGAACTCGTAGATGGCTTCCATACCCAATTCCTCAAAAGCCACGACCCGTGACTTCCGGATCGCCTTGGAGACCAGATAGGCAGCGCCGCCCACGGCCATCAGGTAGACCGCCTGATGCTCGCGAATTGCCTCAATTGCCGCGTCGCCCCGCTCGGCCTTGCCAATCATGCCCAACAGTCCGGTGGACAACATCATCTCGGTAAACTTGTCCATGCGGGTCGCGGTTGTCGGACCGGCCGGACCGACGACTTCGTCCCTGACGGCGTCCACGGGACCCACGTAATAGATGAAGCGACCGTTGAAATCGACCCCGTCCGGAAGTCCTTCTCCCGACTCGAGCAAGCTCTGGATTTTTTTGTGGGCGGCGTCGCGGCCCGTGAGGATCTTGCCGGATAACAAAAGGGTTTCACCGGCTTTCCAGGTACGTACCTGTTCGGGCGTAATGGCATCGAGGTTGACCCGGCGTGCGCCCTCACCCGCCTCCCAGGCGATTTCCGGCCAGTCGTCGAGGGACGGCGCTTGCAGTTCCGCCGGCCCCGAGCCGTCCAGAACAAAATGGGCATGACGGGTCGCCGCGCAGTTGGGGATCATCGCCACCGGCTTGGAAGCCGCATGGGTTGGATAGTCCTTGATCTTGATATCCAGCACCGTTGTCAGGCCGCCGAGCCCCTGGGCACCGATACCGAGTTTGTTGACCGCCTCGAAAATTTCGATACGTAATTCTTCAACCCGGTTCTGCGGACCGCGGGCCAGCAGCTCCGGCATGTCAATCGGATCCATCAGTGATTCCTTGGCCAGCACCATGGCCTTGTCGGCGGTGCCACCAATGCCGATCCCCAGCATGCCCGGCGGGCACCAGCCAGCGCCCATTTTGGGTACCGTCTCGACTACCCAGTCGACGATGGAATCGGAGGGATTGAGCATGACAAACTTGGATTTGTTTTCCGAGCCGCCGCC
>JASBTO010000245.1 GCA_030148365.1 Kangiellaceae bacterium | reverse complement strand
CCCTGATCCGGTATTGGAAACCAACTAGAAAGAGAGGAAAAACCTTTGAAAAAGTTTATCAAATGGGGGCTGTTGCTGGCCTTCCTGGCCGGCGCCTTCTGGCTCGGCAATCTGCTCTGGTTCAAACCCTTCAATCTGAATCATTTTGTGGATCGGGAAGGCATCAAGTTCATGATGGAAAATCCCGAAGCCCTGACCCAAATGCGTATGTTCGACAAATTCGGCATCAAGGGTCACAACCGGGAACTCAATGATGCATCCGACGCCAAGGGCCTGGAGATGTTCGATCGGCTGGAAGAGATCCGGGCGACTCTGAACACTTATGACGACGAGGATCTGTCCGTCAGCCAGCTACAGACCAAGGCCATCATGAACTGGATGCTGGATTCCGCCGTTGAGCTGAAAGACTTCCGCCACCACGGCTATCCGGTCAATCAGTTGTTTGGTGTGCAGAACGGCTTTCCGACCTTTATGGAAAGCGCCCACCAGATCCACTCCGAAGGCGATGCCGAAGACTACATTGTTCGCCTCACCAAAGTGCAGACGAAATTCGAGCAGGTCCTCGAAGGCCTGAAAATCCGCGAGGAGAAGGGCATTGTGCCGCCGACCTTCGTGATCGAAAAAGTGCTGGAAGAGATGAACAACTTTGTCGCTCAGCCGGTGACGGAAAATATCCTCTACACCAGCTTTGTTGAAAAGATCGCCAAGGTCGAGGATATGGAAGCGGCGACCCGTGAGTCCCTGACGGAACAGGTTGCCGCAACCATCAAGTCCGATGTTCACCCGGCTTATGGGCTGTTCATCGACTACTTCAATTATCTCAAGCCGCTGTCCACCCAGGAGGCGGGCGTCTGGAAATTTCCCGACGGTGACAAGTTTTACCGACTGGCCCTGAAAGGCTACACCACGGTAGACAAGGATCCGGAGGAAATCCACAACATCGGACTGGCCGAGGTGGACCGTATCCAGACAGAAATGCTCAACGTACTGGCAGCCGAGGGCTACGATCCCGCCGCGGGCTTTGAAACTGTGTGGCAGCAGGTTGTTGACGAGGAGCGCTTTTATTATCCGGACACCGACCAGGGCCGCCAGCAGATCCTTGAGGATTACGCCGACATTATCGAGGAGATCGAGGCCGGCATGAATGCCGCCTTCGCCACTCGCGCCCAGGCGGAAGTGGTGGTCAAGCGGATCCCGGAATTCAAGGAGAAGACCGCGCCCGGTGCCTACTATCAGCGTCCGGCCCTCGACGGCTCCCGTCCCGGTACTTTCTACGCCAACCTGTACGATATCAAGGCGACGCCCAAATTCGGCATGCGCACTCTGGCGTATCACGAAGCCGTGCCCGGCCATCATTGGCAGGGTTCCATCTCCCAGGAACTGGAGGATATTCCCTTTATCCGCACCATGCTGCCGTTTACCGCCTATTCGGAAGGCTGGGCGCTTTATTCCGAGCGACTGGCGTGGGAGTTGGGCTTTCAGAAAGATCCCTTTGATAACCTGGGCCGGTTGCAGGCCGAGCTGTTCCGCGCCGTACGCCTCGTGGTCGATACCGGCATCCATGCCAAGCGCTGGACCCGGGAGCAGGCCATTGATTACATGGCGCGCAATACCGGCATTGCCATGACTGACGTGGTGTCGGAAATTGAAAGGTATATCGTTAACCCGGGTCAGGCTTGCGCCTACAAGGTCGGCATGATGGAAATCCTTCGTCTGAGAGCCCACGCAAAGCAGGCGCTGGGCGACAGGTTCGATCTGCGTGAGTTTCACGATGTGGTACTGACCAATGGCGCGGTACCCCTGGAAATCCTCGGGCAACTGGTCGACGGTTATATCGAAAGCAAATCCTGAGCTCCGGGCGGGCCGTAACACGCGGCCTGCCTGGTCCTGGCAACGGGGGCGGATCTTGCTTACACTAGGGGCCTTGCCGACGTTGGCGGGGCCGCTATACGGAATTCCATGAAGTCTTTACGCCTTTTCCTCATACCTTTGCTGTTGCTTGGCCTTGCCGGTCTGACCGGTTATTGGCTGACTGCGCCTGACGACACCTGGGCACCGGAAGCCCGGATTGGCGAGACTGAGTGGTATCAGGTGAACTGGCACGGTGACGCTATCGGCTGGGCCAGCATCGAATTCGGCCGTACGGGCGGGCAAAGCCCCGGCTATGAGGTTATCCAGACCACTCGCGTCGCGGGCCAATTGCAGGGGCAGGCGGTCGAGTTTGCGCACCGGGAAAGCCTGGTGTTTGGCATCAATCCGCCCCACAGCCTGTTGCGCGCGACAAAGAGTGTGCGCGAAACCGGCTTTCGCTCCCGTTTGCAGTTAATCAATGACGAGTCCCTGCAGTCCAGCCTCTACCAGAATGACAATCCGCCCCGCCACTCAACCGGCCCGAAGCTTGAATTTACCCTGGACGATTATTTCGCCTCACGCCGATGGCTGAGCCAGGCGCGGGAGGAGGGTAACGAGTTGGCCTTCCCCGAACTTGACTGGCAAAAACTTGCCGTCATCAACAATCGCTACCTCGTCTTGTCAGCGCCGAAGCTGGACCAGAACTTTTATGAAATCGGGGTCGGTAATTCAGAGGCCGGCTGGCAAGGACTGATGAAATTCGGACCGGGTGGGGAGCCGCTCGGTTTTACCCGGGGCACCGGTATGGAACTGGTGCGAACGCCCGTCAAGCCGCAAATGGTTGCCAGCCAGAAGGATCTGTATTTCGACCATCTCGTGGCGATCGACCGGCCGATAGGCCAGGCGGCATCCGTCGCCGGTCTGGTATTGACCCTGACTTCAGGCGATGGCCACTGGTTCCGGGATCAGCCCGGTCTGGCCATCGACAAACAGGGTCGGCTGCATACCAATGTTAACCGTACCGATCGTCTCGCCGCTGGCGATACCCGCCAGTATCTGCGTCAGGGCGAACGCTACGGCAACCGGGATGCGCGGCTTAACAAGCTGGCCCGGAAACTGGTGGCAGGCACCGACAATCAGACCGAACAGGTGCAAAGACTGCTTAATTTCGTTTCCCATCACCTCCGTGAAGCTGTCGTACCTTCGAGTCTGACGGCGCCCCAGGTACTCGACCGTCAGGCCGGCGATTGCACGGAATTTGCGCTACTGTTTACCGCAATGGCACGGGCTGTCGGGCTCCCCGCCCGGGAAGTCAGCGGCCTGGTCTACCTCGGCGACGAGCGGCAGGGATTCGGCGGACATGCCTGGGTCGAAGTTGCTATTGATGGTAAATGGACCGGCGTTGATCCGACCTGGAACCTGTCCAGTTTGTCCGGCACGCACATTCGACTCGGTGAAGGCGAGACCGGATCACTTGCCATGGCGCGCGCCAAAAAAGATCTCGGTTTCCACCTCGAATCCGTTCTCTATCTCTGAGCAAATCTTCAACGCCGGTTTAACTCCGATGGTCAAAAAACAGCTCTATTCCGTCATGGGCAACAGCCAGAAGCTGGACGGCGGCGCCATGTTCGGCAATGTCCCGAAAGCCCTGTGGAGCCAGTGGACGGTCCCTGACCAACTGAACCGGATTGATCTTTGCTGTCGTGCGCTGTTAATCCGGGAGCCGGGCAGAAACATTCTGCTCGAAACCGGGATTGGCGCGTTTTTCGAGCCCAAATACCGGGAGCGGTATGGCGTCGTGGAGCCGGAGCACCGGCTGTTCGAGTCATTGCAGCAACTCGACCTGACCACCGATGACATTGATCTTGTGGTGCTTTCCCATTTGCATTTTGATCATGCCGGAGGCCTGCTCAAATCCTGGCAGCCGGATCGCGAACCGGAACTGGCGTTCGAGAAGGCACAATTTCTGGTTGGCGAAGTGGCGTGGGCGCGGGCACAAAACCCCCATCCTCGAGACCGGGCATCCTTTGTGCCCGCATTGCACCGGCTACTGGAAGACAGTGGTCGCCTGCATCTGGTCAGTAATAGCCAGACGCCGCTGCTCGGCGACGACTACCGGCTTCATTACAGCGACGGACACACGCCCGGATTGATGCTGACGGAAATCGCCATGCCCGACGGACCGATCGTATTTGCGGCGGATCTGATCCCGGGAGCGGCATGGGTGCATTTACCCATCACCATGGGTTATGACCGTTACCCCGAGTTACTGATCGACGAAAAGCGACAGTTGCTGGAATATTTGCAAGAGGCGGGCGGGCGACTGTTTTTCACCCATGACCCCAAAGTAGCCCAGGGCCGGGTTGAGCAGGATGAAAAAGGCCGATTCATGGTTGCCGACAAGGTCAGTGAGTTGTTTAAGTATGGAGCCTAAGCTATTGATATAAAGATATATCCGCTCCGTTTTGCATTTTAAACAATTTTCCAGGAACTTCTTATAAACCCTCTAGTCAAAATTTGAGCAGAAAGCATGAATTGCTAGGACTGCAACAAATGTTTTCTTGGTTGTCATTGTTTAATTCTCTTTTGGTGAGTTTTTTAAACATGATTTGAGGGCCGCAACTGCGGCCCTTTTTTTGTGCCCCTCATATTTGCCCGTTCGCAATTTGCCATTAACCGCGTTGCCTGTGTTATAAATCCGGTAATCTGCATGCAGCCAGGGATAAATAATTTGTCAGCGCAACAGGTGCGTGAATACCGGCTGGAGTTACGGCATTGTGACTGCGCCATTCTCGAGTGGGGCCCCGAAGAGGGCGTGCCGATCCTGGCCCTGCATGGTTGGCTGGATAATGCCGCGACCTTCGAAAATCTGGCGCCACGGCTCAATGGCTATCGCATCATCGCACCGGATCTGCCGGGTCATGGCCGCTCGGCGCATCTGTCCGTCGACGCCGAATATCACTTTCTCGATACGTTGCTGGTTATCCATGAGCTGCTCGGACGAATGTCTTCAGAACAGGTAATCCTGCTCGGCCATTCCATGGGAGCGGCGCTGGGTGCGCTTTACTGTGCCTGCTTTCCGGGTGCCATCAGCCACTTTGTCAGTATCGAAGCGCTGGGCCCGCTGACGACGCCGCCCGAGCAAACCGTCGCCCGCTTGTCACGGGCAATAAAAAGTCGTTTCGAAAAGTCCGGCCACAAACGCGCCTATGGGAAAGTTGATGACGCCTTGAAGGTCCGGGCCCAGGTCAACGATCTCGAACCGGAATTACTGCGGCCGATTGTCGAACGAAGTCTGGAAAAGCAGCCTGACGGCTATCATTGGTCCAGTGACTCGCGGTTGCGGCGGGGCTCGTTGAGCAGGATGACACGACCACAACTGGATAATGTGCTGGCCGCCATCAAGGCGCCCATGTTGCTGATCACCGGCGAACAGGGCATGCTTTCTGATTCGAACGAAATTGCCCGGCGGCTGGCGCTGGTCGGGCGGCACCAGCATAGTCAGCTACGCGGCGGCCACCATGTCCACCTTGAACAGCCCGCCAGGGTGGCAGCGCTAATCAAGGAATTTTGCGGCACCCAGGGCTCGGCCTGAGACCTCATCGGTTATTTGACCAGACCAGTCCTTTCCGCTACCTTGCGGTCACTTTTTTCCTCAGGAGTTCAGGATGGACAAAATCTGGTTATCGCAGTATCCCGAAGGCATAGCAGAATCCATCAATCCCGATCAGTTCCCGTCCCTCGGTGAAATGTTTGAAAGCTCTGCCCGGCGTTATGCCACCAAACCTGCGTATACCAACCTGGGCGTCACCTACAGTTTCGCGGAACTGGAAGCGGCGTCCCGGCATTTTGCCGCCTGGCTGCAAAACGATCTCGGACTCGGCAAGGGGCACAAGCTGGCCCTGATGCTGCCCAATCTGCTGCAATACCCCATCGCCTTGTTTGGCGCTTTGCGAGCGGGTTTGACCGTGGTCAACGTCAATCCGCTCTATACGGCGAGGGAACTGGAGCACCAGCTCAAGGACAGCGGAGCCGACGCGATTGTTATCCTGGCCAACTTTGCCGATACCCTGGCGGAAGTCAGAAGCAAGGTCGGGATCCAGCACATCCTGATCACCGAAGTGGGCGATGCCTGTCCGCTGCCGAAAAGAGCGGTGGTCAATCTGGCTGTCCGCTATATCAAGCGGATGGTGCCGGATTACCGGATACCGGAAGCTGTGAGCTGGACCAAAGCGATGGCGGCCGGCAAAAAATCGAGTTTTCTGCCGGTGTCTGTGCAGGGCGACGACATTGCCTTTCTGCAATACACGGGCGGTACCACCGGCGTCGCCAAGGGGGCCATGCTCAGCCACCGCAACATGGTCGCCAATGTGCTGCAGTGCACCGAGTGGTTCCAGCCGTTTCTGGGCAAGGGCAGAGAAACCATGGTCACCGCCTTGCCGATGTATCACATCTTTTCCCTGTGCGTGAATTGTCTGACCTTCGCGTATATCGGCGGTCACAACCTTCTGATTACCAACCCCCGCGACATGAAAGGTTTCGTCAAAACCTTGTCGCGAACCTCGTTTACGGCCATTACCGGGGTCAACACCCTGTTCAACGGGCTACTCAATACAGCAGGATTCAAGGATCTGGATTTCAGTAATTTGCATCTCGCCATCGGCGGCGGCATGGCGGTACACGAGTCAGTCGCAAATCGCTGGCAGGAAGTGACCGGCACGCCGTTGCTGGAAGGATACGGCCTGACCGAAACCTCGCCGGTGGTCGCGGTCATGCCGCTTGATGCCAAAGCCTACAGCGGCAAGATTGGCTTGCCGGTTCCGTCGACGGAGGTCAGCATTCGCGATGAATCCGGTCAGGAACTCGGCACGGCCGAAGCGGGCGAACTCTTTGTCCGCGGGCCGCAGGTGATGGTGGGCTATCTGGGGCGTGCCGAGGCCACGGCCAACTCGCTGAGCGAGGACGGCTGGTTTGCGACGGGCGATATGGCCAGCATTGATACCGAGGGTTATCTGAAGATCGTCGACCGTAAAAAAGACATGATTCTGGTCTCCGGATTCAACGTCTATCCCAATGAAATTGAAGATGTGGTCGCGGCCCATCCCGGGGTTTTCGAAGTGGCGGCGGTGGGTGCTCCGGATGACATCAAGGGCGAAATTGTCAAAATTGTCGTGGTCCGCTCCGATCCGGGGCTGACCAAAGAAGAGTTGATTAATTATTGCCGGGACAACCTGACCGGATACAAGGTGCCCAAGGTCGTCGAGTTTCGCAGCGAGCTGCCCAAGTCCAATGTCGGCAAGATATTGCGACGGGAATTGCGTGACGAGCAGGGGAGCTGACCGCAAGTGCCAAGATTTGAACTGACCGAACACGGCGAGAATGTCCACGTTGAGACCGTCAGCGACAGTACAAGGCTTGAAGAGTTGTGCGCGCAGTGGCGCCAGTTGCCGGTGCTCGCCATGGATACCGAGTTTGAGCGCTCCCGTACCTACTACTCGCGGCTCGCGCTGGTCCAGGTTTACGACGGCACGGAAGTCTATCTGATTGACCCCATGGCGGTAGCGGACCTGTCCGCTCTTGGCGAAATCCTTGCAGCGCCCGGGACTATCAAGGTCTTCCACAGTTGCAGCGAAGATCTCGAAGTTCTCTACCAGCACTTTGGAGTGCGCACCGAGCCTTTGTTCGATACCCAGATGGCCGCCGCCTTTCTGAATATGGGAGCCTCCATGGGTTATGCCGGGCTGGTCGAAAAGCTGCTGCAGGTCAGCTTGCAAAAATCCGAAACCCGGACCGACTGGCTGCAGCGCCCCCTCAACGACAAACAAAAGATCTATGCCGCCCAGGACGTCCAGTACCTGCTGCCGATCTATCATCAGCTTGATGAGCAACTCACCGACGAGAAGCGCCGTTGGTTATTCGCCGACGCCGCTACCCTGGCCGCCGGCGTGGAGGCGCAGATGCCGCCGGAACTCGCCTACTTGCGGGTCAAAGCGGCCGCGCAACTCGATCAGCCCGGCCTCAACCGACTGGCATTGCTGGCGGAGTGGCGGGAAAAGGAAGCCCAGCAACAGGACATACCCCGCAGTTTCCTGCTCAAGGATCCGCAACTGATACAGCTGTCCGTACAGAACGTGAATTCAGTCGCTGACATGCTGGCGCTGGATATCTCCCGGGGTACGCTGCGCAAATATGCCAGTGACCTGCTGCTACTTCTCCAGAAGGCGGATCAGCTGCCGTCAGAGCAGTGGCCGACGCGGGTCACGGATTTCCGGCGGGTGCCCGGCGGCAAGCCGCTGTTGCAGGCATTCCGGAAAGCAGCGTTGCGAATGGCGGAAGAGGCGGACATCGCCCCCGAGTTGCTCGCCAACCGGAAAATGCTCGAGTATGGAATATTGAAACGGATGGATATCCCGGTGCCGGTACCGCGGCTATGGAACCCGTGGCGGGAGCAGTTGACCGCGCCGGTCTTTGATCCGTTATTCGCCAGTCATTCGCCCTAACTTCCCGACACCAGTCAGGCCAGCTCATGTTGTGTACGATTTACCGCAGTAAACGCAATCCCGATACCTACCTGTACGTGCGTCAGGGAGAAGATCTCGCCCAGGTTCCCGAGGAATTGCTGGCCCGGTTCGGGCATCCCGAACTGGCCATGCACCTCAACCTGGACAAACGGGATCGACTGGCAAGGGTCGATATCGGGGAAGTCCGTGATGCGCTGGCATCGCAAGGCTATTTCCTGCAGATCCCGCCGACCCGAACCTCACTTCTCGACCGCGACCCGTAAACAGACGATGGCGCCATTCTGGAAAAAATCCCTGGAGGAGTTCTCGGAGGCCGAGTGGGAAGCGCTGTGCGATGGTTGCGGAAAATGCTGCACCGCCAGCCTTGTTGATGAAGACGAGGGTATCGTGTTGCATACGGACATTGCCTGCCGACTCCTGGATCGCCATTCCTGCGGTTGCACCGATTATCAGCACCGGTTCGAGCGGGTACCGGATTGCACGCGGGTCTCTCCCGACAACATTCACCAGCTGACCTGGCTGCCCGATACCTGCGCCTATCGGCTCATCGCCCGGGGCAAGGACCTGCCCGCCTGGCACTATCTGGTATGCGGCGATCGGGACCGGGTTCACCAGGTGGGAATCTCCGTGCAAGACCGGGTCACTTCCGAAGCGGACTTCGAAGGAGAACTCGAAGATCGGGTCATTGCCTGGTTCAGCCTGGAAGATCAGGAAGAGCGGACGGGCTAGCCGAAATCCAGAGCCCCGGGCTCGAACTGACTGCCCTGAAACCGCCGAAATGGACAAAAATGCTCACTTTTCAGACAATTTTCCCGCACCCGTAAAACCTTCACGGTTTTCTGTTGACAGCCCAAAACCACCTGTATATTATTGCGCCTCGCTGACCGGGAGGTCGGCAATTCGGAGCGGTAGTTCAGTTGGTTAGAATACCGGCCTGTCACGCCGGTGGTCGCGGGTTCGAGTCCCGTCCGCTCCGCCACATTGACAAAAAAGGCGCCTTTTCAGGCGCCTTTTTTTATGTTCCGGTTTTCAGTCATCCCCGTTCCTGTCCTGCAGGTGCGGGCGAGTCAGTTCTTCCGGCGCGAAGTCATCGACATGAATCACTTCCAGCCGCGCCGCTTCGGCCTTTTCGACCAGATCCACGTCCAGCTGGGTGATCAGGCCGGCCGCCAGCCCCGTGTGCGCCAGCTCGACCACTTCATGGCTTTCCGGTTTACGGTCCAGCGCTTTGGAGAGCTTTTTGATAATGGGCTCCATTTCGAGCTGCAGCAGCAACGCCTTGTTGACCTTGCCGATATTGGTGGTCTCCGAAACCGTCTTCAGGATGCCGTCAGTAAGCTCTTCCCGGGCGTCGCCGGGCGTCTGCAGGAGCCGGGCCACGACGCGGCCGAGCTTGTCGCTGGGCGGCTTGACGGGACGGCCGAAGGGGAACAGTACGATCTTCAGGAGCACCCCCATCCAGCGCACCGGAAAATTGTGCAAAACGCCAAAGGCCGCTTCCTGGGTGCGGTAGAGCGCATCTTCGACGGCCCAGCGAACCAATGGCTCGTCATGGCGCGGTTCACCCTTGTCCGCGAATCGCTTGAGTACCGCCGAGGCGATATACAACTGGCTCATCATATCGCCCAGGCGACCCGACAGTGACTCACGCCGCTTGAGCTCTCCGCCGAGCAGCGTCATGGCCAGATCCGCGAGAAACGCCAGTTGCGCCGAGAATCGGGACATGTGTTGCAGGTACCGGCGGGGCAGGCCGGACACGGGCGGCATCACCAGCAGGCTGTTGGTCAGACCCATCCAGATTGCCCGGACCTTGTTACTGCCGACATGACCGATATGGCCGAACAGCGCCTTGTCGAAGGCCTTGATGGCCTGGTCACGGTCTTCGGTTTGCGCGGCGGCGATTTCCTGCAGTACGAAGGGATGGCAGCGGATGGCGCCCTGACCAAAAATGATCAGACTGCGGGTCAAAATGTTGGCGCCTTCCACCGTAATGCTGATGGGGGAGCCCTGGTGGGGCCGCGCCGTATAGTTCTTCGGGCCCAGCATGATGCCCTTGCCGCCATGAACGTCCATCGAGTCGATAGACACTTCCTGACCCATGCGGGTGACGTTGGATTTGACGATGGCCGAGGCGACGGACGGCTTTGCGCCCTGATCGATAGCCGCGGCCGTAAAGGCGCCGGCGGCGTCCATGGCGTAGGTCTTGCCCGCTATGCGCGCCAGGGCTTCCATGACGCCTTCCATGAAACCGACGGGCACCCGGAACTGACGGCGGATCCGGGCATAGGCGCCGGTGGTATAGGCGGCCATCTTGGCGCCGCCAATGGAGCCGGAGGGCAGGGAGATGGCGCGTCCCGCCGACAGGCAGTCCACCAGCATCCGCCAGCCGTGCCCGGCACGCTCGGGGCCACCGATGATGAAGTCGAGGGGCACAAACACATCCTTGCCCCAGGTCGGACCGTTCTGAAAGGGAATGCTCAGCGGCCAGTGACGGCGGCCGATTTCCACGCCGGGAGTGTTGACGGGGATCAGGGCGCAGGTGATGCCATAGTCTCTGGGTCTGCGCAGCAAGCCCTCGGGATCGCTCAGTTTGAAGGCCAGGCCCAGTACGGTGGCAACCGGCGCCAGGGTGATATAGCGCTTGTTCCAGGTCAGCTTCATGCCAAGTACTTCCTTGCCTTCCCACTCACCTTTGCAGACGATGCCGTAATCGGCAATCGCGCCGGCATCGGAACCGGCTTCCGGCGCGGTCAGGGCAAAGCAGGGGATTTCTTCACCCCGGGCGAGGCGGGGCAGGTAATGGTCTTTCTGTGCTTCGGTACCGTAGTGCAGCAGCAACTCCGCCGGGCCCAGGGAGTTGGGTACCGAGACGGTCGTGCCCAGGGTCGTGCTGACGGAATTGAGTTTGATGAGCACCTGGGCGTGGGCATAGGCGGAAAACTCGAGGCCGCCGTAGGCTTTCGGAATAATCATCCCGAAGAAGCCTTTGTCTTTGAGGAACTGCCAGGTCTGTTCCGGCAGATCGGCATCAATATGGGTGATCCGCCAATCATTGACGGCAGCGCAGACTTCCTCGACCGGCCCATCCAGAAACGCGCGCTCTTCATCGCTGAGTTTAGGTGGCGCCAGTTTCATGAGCTTGCGCCAGTCCGGCTTGCCACTGAACAGATCCGCTTCCCAGAAAATGGATCCGGCATTGAGCGCTTCCTGCTCGGTGTCGGAGATGCGCGGCATGATTTTCCGGAACAGGTCCAGAACCGGCGCTGATATCATTCGGCGCAAGGGCAGAACATTGAGGGGGATCGCAATCAGCGCGAACAGTATCCAGAGCACCCAGGGTACCGGCCGGTAGAAAGTCCAGGCGGCAAGCAGTACCGCGAAGATGAGGGTGGACGCCCATAAAGGCACCCGGTGATAGAAAAGAACGCTTAAAGTGACGAAGAGGATGAGCAGAAACAGGCAAACAGTCACAAATATTACTCCCTGCAGAAATTTCGCCGGCGGCTGTCCGGTCAGACGCCGAATTAGTTTAACACATCGTACCAGTTGGTCATTGCCGAAGTTGGCAGTTGATTCACAAATAGCATATAAAGGTAATGGTGACTTGAACTTAGTATCACTTTGGGCCAACATTTAGCCTTTGGTTTTCCCCCCGGCGTACCAGCACAATAAATGCGAGGATGATAATGAAGCGTTTGGCCATAGCTGTAATTCATGGAATCGGATCAGAAAAACAGTTTTACTCGGTAGAGTTGAAACACCGCATCACGGAAGAATACATCAAGGGCGGTGAAGGCCGCATGGAAGAAGATCTGCTGTTTCATGAAATCTATTGGGGGGATCTGGTCCGTGATGATCAGTCTGAACTTCTGGATCGGGCCGACTACAAAAACGAACTCGCCTACAAGGGCATTCGTAATCTCTTCGTTGATTACCTGAGTACCAGCCTGGCGTATCGGACCAAGGGCAGCAGCGGTTTTTATGACGCGGTCCACGCCCGGATCAAGGACAGCCTGCGGGGCTTTGCCGCCCATCGCCGGGTGGACCAGGACTCCACACCCCTCGTTATCCTCGCCCATTCCTTTGGCTCGGTCATCATGTCCAACTACATCTACGACATGCGCAAACGCATTGAGGAAGGTAACGCTGACGACGTGTCCAATTTCGAGTCCTTCAAGACCATGGCCGGCTTTGTGACTTTCGGCAGCCCGCTGGCGGTCTACTACATGCAAGGCGGCGAGTTTGGCGAGCCCATTGCGAAATGCGGCGATGTTCTCCCCGATGACCTCAAAAAGCGCACCCGCTGGTATAACTTCTATGACAAGGACGATATCGTCGGCTACCCCCTGAAGGGCGTCAATGCCGCCTACAAGGAAGCGGTCGACGGCGACTTCGAGATCAATGTTGGCGGCGCCGCCACCTCCTGGAACCCGGCCTGTCACAATGGCTACTGGGAAGACAAGGATTTCTACAAGCCGGTCGCCGACTATTTGGGTGAATTGCGGGCACCGCATTCTTTCTGGCAATAATCCACCGGGACACCAACTCCGGGATACTCCCGCGCCGGCGACCTGTCGCCTGATGGCGCGGGATTTTTCGTTATGACCGAACTCAACGACAACGACATTTCCCGGCAACTCGACCAATGCCTGATCCGCGATCGGGCGGCAATCCGCACGACATTGCAGCAGGCCGCGCGACGCCGGCAAAAAGGTCAGCCGGCGGATCGTTTGCTGGCCAAAGCGGACGCCCTGATGCAGGCGTCGCAACAGACCCGGACCCGGCGACAGCGCCAGGTACCCGAGGCGATTGCCTTTGACGACAGCCTGCCGGTTACCCGGGCCCGCGAACAGATTGCCCGGACCATTGCCGGGCACCAGGTGGTCATTGTCGCCGGCGAAACCGGGTCCGGTAAAACCACCCAGTTGCCGAAAATCTGCCTGCAAATGGGCCGTGGCCTGGACGGGCGTATCGGTCACACCCAGCCGCGCCGGGTCGCCGCGACCAGCGTAGCGAGGCGTATCGCCGAAGAGCTCAACGGCGAACCCGGGGATCTCGTCGGCTACAGCATCCGTTTTGGCGAAACACTTGCCGAACACAGTTGCGTCAAGGTCATGACCGACGGGATATTGCTGGCCGAGATCCAGTCCGACCCCTTGCTGCTGGCTTACGATAC